>JACDBD010000224.1 GCA_013695115.1 Actinomycetota bacterium
CTGGCGGTCACTTCCAGTGGCGTCCCTAACACGCGACGCGTTGGTGATGCTGCGCTCCCTTACGGGTTGGGCATCCCAGAAAGCGAAGGACGAGAAGGTCAGGGATGCGGCGACCCGGACCGCCAGAGAACTCGACTTCTCGGGGTGGCGCTACGACCGCAAGCACTTCAAGAAGGTGGTCGACACCTACCGGCGTGCGTGGCGCGGTGCCGGTAAGCCAACCCAGGCGGTAGCAGACGAGTTCGACGTGCCGTACAGCACTGCCGCGAAATGGGTCGCTCGGTGCCGTCGGCCACCTCTCAATCTGCTCGGCTCCACTCAGCGCCGCCAAGCGGGCGGTATCACGCCGCCGAAACCCACGAAGCGCCGAGTGGCGAAACGTCCCCCGCGGGGGACATCTCCGAAGACTCGCAAGAAGAAGGGGAAGTAGATGGGCTCAGTCCGCAAGGCACCCCGCTCGAGCCGCTGGGAGGCACGCTGGCGCTCGACGGCGGGCCGTTCACGGACCAAGAGCTTTGACACGAAGAGCGATGCTCGGGCGTACTTGGCGACAGTCGAAACCGACCTGGGGCGTGGCACCTACGTCGACCCGAGCGGCGGCCGAGTCCGATTCGACGAGTGGGCCACCCGGTGGTGGGCGACGACGAACAACCTGCGGCCGTCCACGCGGGCACGAGACGAGTCGTACTACCGGAACCACATCGAGCCGGCCTTCGCTCGGGCTCCGCTCGCGACCATCGACCACCTCGCGGTGCGGGAGTGGCTGGCGGGACTCTCGGCCCAGGGCCTCGCGCCCGCGACCGTCCACAAGGCCTACCAGGTGCTCTCGAAGATCATGGGCGCAGCCGTCGACGCCGGGCTCCTCGCGGTGTCGCCGTGCGAGCGTCAGCCACTCCCCCGCGTCGAGCGCCAGGAGATGCGGTTCCTCGACCCCGGGGAGGCGGCGCGGCTCGCCGACGTGATCGACGCCCGGTATCGGCGCCTCGTGCTCCTGGGGGCGTATGGCGGCCTGCGGGCCGGCGAGCTGTTCGCGCTGCGCCGCGAGCGGGTGGACGTGCTGCACGCCCGCGTGGAGGTCACCGAAACCGTCGTAGAGGTCCAGGGGCGCCACCACTTCGGGCCGCCAAAGACGCGGGCCGGACGTCGCGCGGTACCCCTTCCCCGCTTCGTGGCCGAGGAGCTCGGCGCGCACCTCGAAGGCGTCGCGGAAGGCGGGCTCGTGTTCCCCGCGCCACAGAGCGGCCCGGTGCGAGCCTCACTGTTCCGGCGGCGGTTCTGGACGCCCGCCGTCGAAGCGGCCGGGCTGGCGCCGCTGCGACTCCACGACCTGCGGCACACGGCGGTGGCGTTCTGGATCGCGGCTGGAGCTTCCTCGACGGAGATTGCGGCACGCGCGGGTCACACGAGCGTGGTGACCGTCCTCGACCGGTACGGGCACCTCCTGCCGGGTGCGGCCGAGCGTGTCGACGACGCGCTCGACGTCATGGCCCGCGACGCGAATCGCGACCGGAACGCGACCGCGCGTGGTGCAGGTGTGGTCAGAGGTTGACGAAACATCGCTCGCGCCAGTAAGCACCCGCGCTGACCTGCACTCGTAGTGGTGGGCGCTACTGGTTTCGAACCAGTGACCTCTGCCGTGTGAAGGCAGCGCTCTCCCGCTGAGCTAAGCGCCCGGAAGCGGCCGAGGATACCTCCGGCTTGTAGCCTCGCCTCCCTGTAAGGCCGGGCTGTAAGGGAGGGACGATGCCCAGCTTCGCCGAGGTGAAGGCCGGCCTGGCCATGCCGTTATCCGACGCGATGGAGACACAGCGGTCGATCCGGCGCCTGCGTTCCGACCCGGTCGACGACGAGACGGTCCGCGCCTGCCTCGAGCTCGCCATCAAGGCGCCCACCGGCGGCAACCTCCAGAACTGGGAGTTCGTCGTCGTGCGCGACCCCGACGTGAAGCACCAGCTCGCGCGGCTCAACCGGCAGGCGTGGTCGGTCATGCGACGCATCTACCGCACCCAGGTCCGCAACGACGAGAAGGGCCTCCGGGGGCTGGCCGCCGGTCAATGGCTCGCGGACCACTTCGAGGAGACGCCGGTCGTCGTCGTCGCCTGTCTCCGCGGCCCGCGCGCCTGGTTCCCGCCCGTCGTGGTCACCTCGTACTACGGCTCGATCTTTCCCGCGGTCCAGAACCTGCTCCTGGCCGCGCGGGCCCTCGGCCTCGGGGCGGCCCTCACCACGCTGCCGGTGTGGTCGAGCTGGATGGCCCGGCGGACGCTCGGCCTGCCCTGGAATGTCAGCCCCATCGCCGCGGTTCCACTGGGGTGGCCGCAGGGGCGGTACGGGCCGACGATCCGCCGCCCCGTGGACGAGGTGACCCACCTCGATCGCTATGGGAAGCCGTTCGGCGGCTGAACCGGCGATTGCGCACACAAGGGGTCCCGGCTGCGGCATCATGGAGGCTCGACCCGAGCCCGGCCGGGGCGGTCAGGCACAGGGACGAGGGCATCGCGACGAGGTAGGTGACGACGTGGCCCGAAAAGGACGAGCTCGGCGGTTCCGCGAGGCGCGGGAGCTCAAAGAAGGCTTCGACGACGGTCTCTTCTCCGAGGGCTCCGGCACGCTCGCCGACCTCGACGACGACGCCACGCCCGCCGCCGACAAGGACGACTGGGACGAGGACGACGACGAGCACGACGACGAGTGGGACGAGGAAGACCCGCTCAAGATCGACGAGCGCCGCAACGCCTCCTAGGGACTGAACTGGCGCGCAAAACGCGCCGGAAACCAGCGCGTTTCCCGCGCCAGAACGGAATCGGCCTCAGGCCAGGCGGGGGTCGATCGAGTCGGGGTCAATGTCGTAGCGGCGGATGGCGTCGGCGACCACTTCCCCCTTGACGTCGCCCTGCAGCGCCAGCGAGTCGAGGACAGCGACCACGATGTGCGCCGCGTCCACCTCGAAGTGGCGGCGCAACGCCTCCCGGGTGTCGGAGTAGCCGTAGCCGTCGGTGCCGAGCGCCACGAACGGCCGGGGCAGGAACCGGGCGATCTGGTCGGGCACCGCTTTCATGAAGTCGGTGACCGCGACGATCGGCCCCTCGCTGGCGCCGAGCTGCTCGACCACGTACGGCACTCGGTCCTGCTCGGTCGGGTGCAACCGGTTCCAACGCTCGGTCGTCAAGGCCTCCTCCCGGAGCAACTTGTAGCTCGTCGCGCTCCACACGTCGGCGGCGACGTCGTGATCCTCAGCCAGCAGACGCTGCGCCTCCAACGCCGCCAGCATGGCGGTGCCGCTCCCGAGGATCTGGGCCCGATGGCTGCGCTCCTCGGGCGCCGGTCGGTACGAGTACAGCCCGGCCACGATGCCGTCCTCCACGCCCTCGAGGAGCGCCGGCTGCGGGTAGTTCTCGTTGTACAGCGTCAGGTAGTAGAAGCAGTCCTCGGGCTCGGGCCCGTACATGCGCTGGATGCCGTCGCGCACCAGCACCGCCATCTCGTACGCGAACGCGGGGTCGTAGGCGCGGCAGTTCGGCACCGTCGACGCGAGCACGTGGCTGTGCCCGTCGCAGTGCTGAAGGCCCTCCCCCGTCAGGGTCGTGCGCCCCGCGGTCCCCCCGAGCAGGAAGCCGCGGCCGCGCTGGTCGCCGAAGCTCCAGATGAGGTCACCGATCCGCTGGAAGCCGAACATCGAGTAGAAGATGAAGAACGGGATCATCGGCTGACCCCACGTCGCGTACGACGTGCCCACCGCGGTCGTCGACGCCATCGACCCCGCCTCGGTGATGCCCACCTCCAGGATGCGTCCGTCTCTCGCCTCCCGGTAGCTCAGGAGCAGGCCGGCGTCGACGGGCTCGTAGGTCTGACCGATCGGCGAATAGATCTTCACGTCGCGGAACAGCGCGTCGAGCCCGAAGGTGCGGGCCTCGTCGGGGATGATCGGCACCACCCGCGGTCCGAGCTCGGGATCACCGAGCAGCTTGCGGATGAGCCGGGCAAACGCGGTCGTCGTCGACGCCTGCACCTTGTCGCCCGTGCCCGCCATGAAGTCGGCGAAGAGATCGGCCGGCGGCGTCGCCAGCGGCTGGGCGCGCACGACTCGTTTCGGCACCGACCCGTCGAGCGCCTGGCGCCTCGACATCATGTACTCGTACTCGGGCGAGTCGATACCCGGGTGGTAGTACGGCGGAAGCGCGTCACCCTCGAGCACCGCGTCGGGGATGTCGAGGTAGAGCCGGTCGCGGAAGGTCTTGAGCTCCACCTCGGTCATCTTCTTGATCTGGTGGGTGGCGTTCCGGGCCTCGAAGTCGGGGCCGAGCGTCCACCCCTTGATCGTCTTGGCCAGGATGACCGTGGGGCTGCCCGCGTGCTCGACCGCGGACTTGTAGGCCGAGTACATCTTCCGGTAGTCGTGCCCGCCGCGGTTGAGCTTGCGCAAATCGTCGTCGGACAGGTGCTCGACCATCTTCCGCAGGCGCGGGTCGGGACCGAAGAAGTGCTCGCGGATGTAGGCGCCGCTCTCGACCGCGTACTTCTGTAACTCGCCGTCGACGGTCGTGTTCATCTTGTTGAGCAGCACGCCGTCGACGTCGTGCATCAGGAGCTCGTCCCACTCCCGGCCCCAGATGACCTTGATGACGTTCCAGCCCGCGCCCCGGAAGATCGACTCGAACTCCTGGATGACCTTGTGGTTGCCCCGCACCGGCCCGTCGAGGCGTTGGAGATTGCAGTTGATGACGAAGACGAGGTTGTCGAGTTGCTCGCGCGCCGCGATCGAGAGGCCCGCCATCGACTCGGGCTCGTCCATCTCGCCGTCGCCGAGGAACGACCAGACCGTCGCCTGCGAGGTGTCGGCGAGCTCGTGGTGCAGCAGGTAGCGGTTGAACCGGGCCTGCGCTACCGCGTTGAGCGGGCTCAGGCCCATCGACACCGTCGGGAACTCCCAGAAGTCGGGGAAACGCCGCGGATGCGGGTACGACGGCAGGCCGCCCTCGACCTCGCGCCGGAAGTTGTCGAGGTCGCCCTCGGTCAGCCTGCCCTCGAGGAAAGCCCGGGCGTAGATCCCGGGGGCGGCATGACCCTGCACGAAGATCTGGTCACCGAAGCCGCCGTCGTC
>JACDBD010000227.1 GCA_013695115.1 Actinomycetota bacterium
TGCTCACCCCGACCGGGTCGACGCGATCGTGCGTGACCGTGTCGCCGGCCTCTACGCGAACGTCCGCACGCTCGACTTCCTGAACGCGCGGGTGATCACGAAGCTGGGACGGGGCGAGACGCCCACCGCGGAAGCGTCGATCATGAAGCTCAAGCTCGCCCGGATCGTCACCGATGGCGCCACCCTCGCCCTCGCGCTCCTCGGGCCCGCCGGCATGCTCGACGAGAACGGGGAGGCGCGTCGGTTCGTGGCCTGGCCCGCGATGCACATCGGCGGCGGGACCGACGAGGTGAACAAGAACATCGTGGCCGAGCGGGTGCTCGGCCTCCCGCGCGACCCGGCCTAGATGGCGACCGCCACCGCGCCGCGGTACCCCCTCACCCACCGCCAGATCCAGACCGTGTTCGGCGGCCTGATGGCCGGCATGTTCCTCGCCGCCCTCGACCAGACGATCGTCGCCACCGCCCTCCCGACGATCGTGGGCGAGTTCGGCGGGCTCGACCACATCTCGTGGGTCGCGTCGGCGTACCTCCTCACATCCACCGCGGTCATGCCGGTCGCGGGGAAGCTCAGCGACCTCTACGGCCGCCGTCAGCTCTTCCAGGCGTCGATCGTGGTGTTCCTGGTCGGATCGCTGCTCGCCGGCATCGCCCAGAGCATGGCCCAGCTCATCGCGTTTCGCGCCCTCCAGGGCGCGGGCGCCGGCGGGCTGCTCGTCCTGACGTTCGCGATCGTCGGTGACGTCGTCGCCCCCCGCGAGCGCGGCCGCTACCAGGGGTATGTGGCCTCGGTGTTCGCGGTGGCGAGCGTGGCCGGCCCGCTCCTCGGCGGGTTCTTCGTCGACCACCTCTCGTGGCGGTGGGTCTTCTACGTGAACCTCCCGGTCGGGCTGGTCGCGCTGGTCATCACGTCGTCGGCACTGCGCATGCCGGTGCGGCGGGAGGGTCACACGATCGACTACCTCGGCGCGGCCCTGCTCGTGGGCGCGATCACCAGCGTCATCCTGCTGACGGTGTGGGGAGGCAACGAGTACCCCTGGGGCTCGCCCACGATCGTCGGCCTTGGTGTCGCCGGCGCGATCCTCCTGGTGCTGTTCGTGCTCCAGGAGCGGCGGGCGGCCGAGCCGATCCTGCCGCTGCGCCTGTTCCGCAACTCCGTGTTCACGGTGTCGACCGCCACCGCCTTCACCGTGGGGCTGGCGATGTTCGGCGCGATCCTGTTCCTCCCCCTGTACCTCCAGATCGTGAAGGGCTCGAGCGCCACCAACTCCGGGCTCTTGCTCCTCCCGATCATGGCGGGGATCCTCACCGGCTCGACGACCTGCGGACGGATCATCACCCGGGTGGGCCGTTACAAGCCGTTCCCGGTCGCGGGACTCGCGCTCATGACGATCGGGTTCGTGTGCTTCTCCCGCATGGACGCCTCGACGCCCGGAGCTCTTTCCGCCGTTTTCATGGTGCTGACCGGCGTCGGCATCGGCTTCGTCACCCCCGTCCTCGTGCTGGCCGTGCAGAACGCGGTCGACCAACGCGATCTCGGCGCGGCGACGTCGGCGGTCACGTTCCTGCGCACGATGGGAGGCGCGTTCGGTGCCGCCGTGTTCGGCGCGGTGCTGAACGCCCGGCTCACCGTCGAGCTCGCGGCCCGCCTGCCACGCGACGCGCTCCGCGACATCGATCCCGCCCGCCTTCAAGGGAGCCCGGCGCAGATCCGGGCGCTGCCGCCCGACGTGCAGGACGGAGTGATCCGGGCGTTCGACGCGTCGCTCCAAACCGTGTTCCTGGTCGCGGCCCTGATCGGGCTGGCCGCGTTCGTGCTGATCTGGTGGCTACGCGAGCTCCCGCTCCAACAGCGGGATGACTTGAGCGACGTCAGGGCCGACGGGGTGGTCGAGTCCCTGGGCTCGGAAGCCCACCTCTAACCAGGGGGCTCGCTCAGGGGAGGATCTCGACCGGCGTGCCCAGCGGTAGGAGCTGGGTGAGTCGGGTGATGCTGTCATTGCTGATGCGCATGCACCCGCTGGTCACGCTCTTTCCGAGGACCGACGCGTCGTTGTTGCCGTGGATTCCCAGTTCACCGTCGCCGCCGTTGAAGGTTGTGAGCACGTCCGAGTGTCCCGACAGCCCGTAGGCGAAGGGCCCATACACACTCCCAGGGGCCGTCGACTGGAGGAGGACCCGGATGTAGTACTTGCCCGGTGGCGTCGGCGTCGCCGGCTTCCCGACCGCGGCGGGCTCCTGGACGATCACCGTCTCGCCGTCGTAGACGGTGATCTGGTGGGCGGCCAGCTGCACCGTGATGTGGTAGCGGGTGTTCGTGAGCATGAAGTCGGCCGCCCGGGCCCAGCCGGTCGTGCCGTTGGGCCGTTCGGGGAGGAGTACCCGGATCCAGCCGTCGTCCCGCTGCTCCTCGACCAGGAACACCAACGGCACCGTCGGCTCTGCCGGGTCGTCGTTCACGTGCCACGGGTTCTGGTACGAGCGCGAGGGGGCCGGCGCTTCGGGCGCGTCGAACACTTGGACCTCGGGGACCGACGCCTCGGCGATCGTGCTCGTGAACGGCGGTAGCGTCGTGGTCGTCGGCGCGGCCGTCTTGTCCGGCTTGGACTGGACCTTCGGGCGCTGGTCGTCGCTCCCGCAGCCGGCGACGAGTGTCGCGACCGCGAATGAGCAGACCAGCAGAACGGGGGGGCGGAAGCGCATCGCCTCTCAGTGTAGTGGCCGGGGGCTGGCCGCTGCGGTCGGCCCCGTCCGTTACCGTCCCCGGCGTGCCCGCCACCCGCCGCCAGCTCGCCGATGCGTCGGCCGAGCTCGCCCGGCGCCACCGGCAGTTCCGAGCGGTGGTCAAGAGCGCCGGCCCGGCCGACCTTCGCCGGGGCCGCCCCCGCCGGGAGCACTTCGCCGAGCTGGCGCGGATGATCCTCTACCAGCAGCTCGCCGGCCGGGCCGCCGCCGCCATTCACGGCCGCTTCGTCGCCCTGTTCGAGGATGAGCGACCTACTCCGGAGGCGGTGCTCGTGCTGCCGGTCGACTCGCTGCGGGCGGTCGGGCTCTCGGGGAGCAAAGCGGCGTCGGTTCGTGATCTGGCCACCAAGATCCTCGACGGTGAGGTGTTGCTCGACCGGATCGGCCGGTTGTCCGACGACGAGATCGTGCGGGAGCTCACGCTCGTGCGGGGGATCGGTCGTTGGACCGCGGAGATGTTCCTGATGTTCCAGCTCGGCCGGATCGACGTGTGGCCGGTCGACGACTACGGCGTGCGCAAGGGATACGCGTTGCTCTTCGGCCACGACGAGCTGCCGACACCGAAGGTGCTCATGGAGTTGGGCGAGCCGTTCCGGCCCTACCGCAGCGTCGCCGCCTGGTACTGCTGGCGCGCCGCCGACACGGTGGTGCCCGACGGCAAGTAGCTTCCCTTCCCGCTCTCGGCGCCTCCGGCGCCGGGTCGCTCGGGCCCCGGTTCGGGCGGCGCCAGGATACCTGCGCCGCTGTTCCTCGCCTCTACGTCGCCCGTGCCTGCGCGTAGTGCTCCTGCATGAGCCGGGTGTGCACCGCCAGCGTGGGGAGGCCGAGGCGCTGGCGCCGGTCGTCGACGCCGGCGGGCTCCTCGATCGGCCACGGCTTCACCGTGGTGCCGTCGTCGCTGTCGACGAACTGCGTCCCGAACCGCTGGTCGCGGCCGTCGGCCATCCGGACGCGGTCGAGGAGGTAGGCGTAGTGCGCCGCCGGTGCATCGTGGAGGTCGACCGCGATCTCGAGCAACTCGAGGCAGCGGCGTTGCAATCCGGGATCGGCCATGGCGTGCTGGGCCAGCAGCCAGGCGGCGTGGGCACCGTCGTCGCCGACCAGCGAGATCCCGGGCCAGCGTTCGTAGTCGTCGAGGATCTCCCACAGGCGGGCGGCGTGGGGTTCGTCGACGGCGCGCAGCGCGTCCCACTGATCGGGGTCGCTCAGGCCACCGTTCGCCGCCAGCGTCTCGCGGGCGTGCTGGTCCTCGCGTGCCATGCCGACAAGCTCCTGGCGTAACGAGTCGTCGATTGGCATCACTGCGAGGATACCCCCATGAGCTTCTGGACGAGTCGGCTGATGCGCGAGCTCCGTCCCGGCGTTGCCGCCACCCTCTCGCAGACCGAGCCCTACCTGCGGGCGTGGGCGGAGGCCAACGAGCGAGCGCGCGCCGCCACCGGCCCGCTGTGGGTCGCGCTGGGCGACTCGACCGCCCAGGGCATCGGGGCGAGCGCGTACGACCGTGGGTACGTCGGGCAGCTTCGGGGGCGCCTCGAGGCGCGCGACGGCCGCGACTGGCGCGTGATCAACCTGTCGCGGACCGGTTCACGCATCCGTGACGTCGTCGCCGAGCAGCTTCCGGGGCTCGCGTCGCTCGCAACGGAGGCCGAGCTGGTGACCTGCGCCGCCGGGGCCAACGATCTCCTCAGCCTGTGGTTCCGTCCCGTGCCCGACCAACTCCGCGCGCTCATGTCGGGACTCCCCCCGGGAGCAGTCATCGCGACGTTGCCGCGGGGCCTCGGGCGGCGCCGCGCCCGCCGGCTCAACGACATCATCTGTACCGAGGCGCCGCTCAGACGGCTCCGGATCGCCGACGTGTGCGCGCACACCGGACCACCATGGAAGGGCAAGTTCGCTTCCGACGACTTCCATCCGAACGAGATCGGATACCGCGACTGGTGCGACGCGTTCGCCGAGGCCGTCGGGGTGCCCGTTGCTTAGGCTGACCGCGGCATGAACGCCTCCGACTACGAGGCCGCCGGCCTCTACTTCCCCGATGCCCCGAACGCCGCCGACCGCCTGGCGCTGCTCGAGTGGCTGACCGAGCAGGGCGTGACCCTGGAGCAGATGACGGATGCCCACTCGATCTACGGATTGACCGCCCTCGCCGGCGATGCAGTCATCCGCCCGGGCGAACGCCTCACGCTCGCCGAGGTCGCCGAGAAAGCTGCGCTGTCGATCGACGAAGTCGAGCACATCCGCCGGGCCGTCGGCTTTCCCGCCGCCGAGCCCGGGGATCGGATCTTCCGCCCCGAAGACGCCGCGACATTCGCGGCGTTCAAGTTCGCCGCTCAGGTGCTCGGCGACGAGCCGATCCTCGAGTTCAGCCGGGTGATGGGCTCGTCCCTGGCTCGCGTAGCCGAGTCGGCGATCTGGCTCTTCCTCGGGAACGTCGAGGCCCCACTCTCGACCGCCAAGGCGGGCGAGCTGGCCCTGGCCAAGGCGAACCTCAAGGCGACGTCGTTGCTGGCGGTCGTGCCCCAGGTGATGGACGCGATCTTCCGCTTCCACGTGCAGGAGGCCGTCCGCCGCTCCCGTGAGGCGCGCGTCGGGGTCAGCGGCTTCGACACCGGCCGCCTCGGCGTCGGCTTCATCGACCTCGTCGGGTTCACGTCGGTCTCGCATCAGCTCTCGAGTCGGGAGCTTGCCCGTCTCGTGGCCGAGTTCGAGGGCGCCGCGTACGACGTCGTGACCGCGCACGACGGGCGGGTCGTGAAGCTCATCGGCGACGAAGTCATGTTCGTGGCCGTCGACCCGGTCGCCGTCGCCGAGATCTCGCTGACGCTCGTCGAACGCTACGCGACCAATGCGAACGTCACCCCCCGTGGCGGCCTCGCGGTCGGGGAGCTGCTGAGCCGGGGTGGGGACTACTACGGGCCGGTCGTGAACCTCGCCTCGCGCGTCGGTGACCTCGCGGTCCCGAACGAGCTCCTCGTCACCGGCGACCTGCGCTCCGAGGTATGCAAGGCAACGGACGCCTACGCCTTCGACCCGGCAGGCCGCCGCTCGCTCAAGGGCTTCGACGAACCGGTCGAGTTGTTCTCCCTGTCGAGGGCGTGATGGACACCGCCGACTACCAGCGGGCCGGGCTCTACGACCCCGACGCCGAGAACGCCGCCGACCGACTGGCCCTGCTCGAGTTCCTCGCTGCCAATGGCGTGACGCTCGAGCAGATGATCGACGCCGATGCCCACGGGACCCTCGCCGGGGTGGCGTCCAATCAGAACATGCTCATGCAGGGCAAGCTCCTCTCGTTGCGGGAGGTCGCCGCCCGTGCCGACATGACCCTCGAGGACGCCGACGAGGGGTGGCGGGCGGTGGGACTTGGCGCGGTCGCCCCCGACGAACCGAGGTTCGTCGAAGGGGACATCGCAACGTTCGTGAACTACCGGCTCGCGTGCGAGGTCTTCGGCCGGGAGGCGACCCTCCAGTTCACCCGGGTGACGGCGTCGTCGATGGCGCGGCTCGCCGAAGCGGGCATGGCGTCTTTCGTGAGCGAGCTCGAGCGGCCGCTGTCCGAAGCCCAGGCGACCGAAGTCGAGATCGCCCGGACGATGCAGGCAGGCAGCCTCATCGCCGCCGGCGTGCCAACCGTGCTCGAGACGTTCTACTGGCACCACGGCAGGCGGCGATCGAGCGGTTCCAGGTCGCACGTACGGGCGTTGCCGGCTTCGACAGCGTCCGGCTCGCGGTGGGCTTCGTCGACCTCGTCGGCTTCACGCCGCTCGCCCTTCAGCTCGCCGACCAGGAGCTCAGCCGGACCATCGCCGACTTTGAAAGCCGCGCATTCGACGCCGTGACGACAGGAGGCGGCCAGATCGTGAAGCTGATCGGCGACGAGGTGATGTTCACCGCCCTCGACGCACCCAGCGCGTGCGGGATCGCGCTGACGCTGTTCGAGACGCTCGGTGAGCACCAGGCGGTCACGCCCCGCGGTGGGCTCGCGATCGGCGAGCTCATCACCCGGGCCGGCGACTACGACGGGCCCGTAGTCAACCTTGCCTCGCGCATCGGCGATCAGGCCGTGCCCGGCGAGATCCTCGTCAGCACCGACCTGCGCGACGAGGTCGTGAAGGCCGACGTTCGTGGGTTCCGCTTCAGTCCCGCGGGTCGCCGGATGCTGAAGGGCTTCGACGAACCGGTCGAGGTTTCCTCGCTCACCCGGGCGGGCTAACCGTCGGGGCCGGGGCAAAGGTAGAAGTCGTAGCGGTAGAGGTCCTCGTAACCCATGCGGCGATAGATCGGCTCGCCCATCGGGGACGCCTGGAGCTGCACGTTGGGGGCGCCGGCGTCGAAGCCCCAGTTCGTGACCACGCGCATGCACGCCTCCGCGATGCCCTTCCCGCGTGCCGCTTCGACCGTGCCCACCCAGAAGATGCCGGCGATCCCGTGGCTCAGCAACGCCATCGCCGCGCCCGCGGGCTGCCCGTCCAGGTAGGCGGCGAAGGCGGCGTTGTGGGGGGCGAGGACGCGGTCGGGTCGCCCAAAGTTGCTGGCGGTGGCCTCGGCCGGCGAGCCATACACGGTGTAGGCCTGGGCGTTGATCTCGGCGAAGTCGGCGACGCCGGCGGCGTCGGTCACCCGCCGGATCTCGACGCCGTCGGGCCCGGGCTGCTCCTCGAACCGATCCCGGCGGATCATCTGCGGGTAGTCGAAGAGCTTCCCCGCGCCGGCGGCTTCGGCGGCCGGGCCGAGGTCGGCGTCGACGTCGAGCTGGCGCGCCCACAGCGAGAAGCCCCGACCACGGGCGTGGAAGAACTCCCGCGCCCGTCCGAGCAGCTCGGCGGGGTCGGCGCGGTCGTCGGTGCGCAGCACGCCGTTGTTGAACGCGGGCCAGTCGGTGTCGCCCGCGAACATCAGCGCGCCGCCCTCGTCGAGGACGGTGTGGTTCCGCGCCCACCGGGCGTTCTCGCGGACGAACTCGAGCAGGTTGAGGTGACCCAGCAGCGCTTCCTGGTCGGGGCCCACGGCGGCGGAGCGTAGCGGCCGAGTTCAGCGCGCGAGACTGGCATCCCATGGCTGCCACATCCACCATGCTTCCCCTCGGCACCGAGGCGCCCGACTTCGCGCTTCCCGACCTCGACGGCACGATTCACCACCGCGACGACTTCGCTGGTGCTCCCGCGTTGGTGGTGGCGTTCATCTGCAACCACTGCCCCTACGTCGTGCACATCCGCAAGGAATGGGCGAAGGTCGCGCAGGAGCTCCAAGAACGCGGTGTCGCCGTCGTCGCGATCGCGGCCAACGACGTCGTCGCCTATCCACAGGACGGGCCCAAGGGCATGGCCGAGGAGGCCCGGGAGTACGGGTACACGTTCCCGTACCTGTTCGACGAGACCCAGCAGGTCGCCCAGGCGTACTGCGCCGCCTGCACGCCCGACTTCTACGTCTTCGACCGCGACCGCAAGCTCGCCTACCGGGGCCAGTTCGACGACAGCCGGCCCCGCGGCGGCGGGCCCGTCACCGGCGCCGACCTGCAGGCGGCGGTCGACGCCGTGCTCGCGGGGCAGCCCGCGCCCGAGGACCAGCGCCCCAGCATGGGCTGCAACATCAAATGGAAGCCCGGTAACGAGCCGGGCTATTACGGCTGACGTTGTCCGACTGGGGTCACGCCACCGAGCTCGACGACATCTCGGGTCAGGTCGCGATCGCCGGGATCGGCGAGACCGAGTACACCAAGGCGTCGGGGCGGACTGCCCGCGAGATCGGGGTCGAGGCGGCCGAGCGGGCGATCGCCGACGCCGGCCTCGAGCCCACCGACATCGACGGCCTGTCCTGGAACGGCGCGTTCGCCGACTTCGACGCCGATGCGTTCCACGAGCACTTCGGCACCAGCCACGACCTGTGGACGTCGCGCTGGGGTGGCGGGATGACCTGGGCCGGCACCGCGCCCCACCTCGCGGCCCAGGCCATCGCCGACGGCAAGGCCCGTCACGTGCTCAACGTGTTCCCGGTGGCGTGGGCGACGCAGCGGGGGTCGATGACCGGTGGGCCGGGCGAGACCCACGCCGCCCAGCCGCTGAAGCAGAACCTGGAGGTGCCGTTCGGCTGGTTCCCCCAGCCGGTGTACTTCGCCACGATCATGCGGCGGCACATGCTCGAGTTCGGGACGACCGAAGAGCAGTTCGGCGCGATCGCGGTGGCGTGCCGTCGGAACGCCAACCACAACCCGACCGCGGTTATGCACGAGAAGAAGATGACGCTCGACGACTACTTGGCGTCACCGCTCCTGGCCGACCCGTTGCGGATGTTCGACAGCTGCCTCATCTCCGACGGCGGCGCCGCCTACATCACCACGTCGCTCGAGCGCGCCCGCGACCTGGCCCAGCCGCCCGCGGTCGTCGCCGGCGTGGGGGAGGGCAACGCCGAGTCGGGCGGCCATTGGAGTCAGCAGCAGGAATTCACGTCGACACCGCAGGTGTTCTCGGCGCCGCCGGCGTTCAAGATGGCCGGCCTCGCGCCCGGCGACGTCGACGTCCTGACGGTGTACGACCCGTTCACGGTCGTGTCGATGATGCAGATCGAGGACATGGGCTTCTGCGAGAAGGGCGCGGCGGGGGAGTTCGTCGAGGGCGACACCCTCCACCACGACGGGGAGCTGGCGTTCAACACCCACGGCGGGCTCCTGAGCCACGCCTACGTGCTCGGCATCGCCCACGTCGTCGAGGTGGTGAAGCAGATCCGGGGCACCGCGCCGGCGCAGGTGCCGGGCTGCGAGGTCGGTGTGTACGGCGGGTACACCGGCGGCATGGCGTCGACGCTCATCCTCACGGAGGACCGGTGATGGCCTCGCTGAAGCGGGCCGACTTCCCCCTGCCCGATCTCTCCGACGAGCGCACCACCGAGTTCTTCGCCGGCGCCGCTCGGGGTGAGCTGGTGATTCCGAAATGTGACTCGTGCGGCGCGTTCTGCTGGTACCCCGAGGAGCGCTGCCTGAAGTGTGACGGCGACGCGTTCACGTGGACAGCAGTGGACGGGCACGGTCGCCTGTACTCGTGGGCAGTCGTGCGCCGCGCGTTCCTCCCCGCGTTCGAGGAGATGGTGCCGTTCGTGACCGGGCTGGTCGCCCTCGACGCCGATCCGACCGTGCGTATCGTCAGCTACGTCGTCGACTGCGATCCGGACGCGCTGGCGGCCGACCAGCCGCTCGACGTGGTGTTCCGTGACCTGCGCTTCCCGACGGTGCCGGACCGGGCCGTCCCCGTCCCGATGTTCGTACCTGCTTGATCTGCCTGGCCGCCTGACGGCGGCCGGTCACTCGTCGGCCATCTCGAGGATCGAGAACACCGCGCCCTGAGGATCGCTCACAACCGCGAACCGACCAGGTGGGAAGTCCATCGGTGGATCCAGGACCTTCCCGCCCAGCTCCTCGGCGTGATCGGCGCTGGCGTCGCAGTCGTCGACGGCGAAATACGTCATCCAGTGGGGCGGGATGTCGTCCGGCCAGTCGTCGGTCATCTGGATCATGCCGCCGACGGAGTGCTCGCCCAGCTTCCACTCGGTGTAGACGGTGCCCTCGAACGGGTTCGTCCTGACGCCCCAGCCGAACACGGCGCGGTAGAAGTCGCGGGCAGTATCGATGTCGCGGGTCGTGAGCTCGTTCCAGCACAGCGTGTTGGGCTCGTTCACCAGCTCGGCGTACGGATGGTCGACCGCTTGCCAGATGCCGAACGAGGCGCCGACGGGGTCGAGGAAGGCGGCGACGCGCCCCGCCCCGGCGACATCGGTCACCTCTTGTTCGACAGTTGCGCCCGCGCCGATCGCCTTCTTCGCCGTGCTCTCGGCGTTGTCGACCGCGATGTAGGTCATCCATGCCGGCGCGCTGTGATCAGTAAGCGGACCCAAGCCCGCGACCATCTTCCCGCCGAGCATGCCGGCGGTCGAGTCGTGGTGCGCCGGATCAGGGGCATCGACCGTCCAGCCGAAGAGCCCCGAGTAGAAGCGTCGGGCGTCGTCGACATCGGAGGTCCGGAGGTCGACCCACGCCGGTGTGCCCGACGGGTACGCGTGCATCTCCACCATCCGATCGAGTGTAGATACGCTCCCCGCATCGTGAAGGTGGCGCGGTGATCTACGACGGGCTGCGGGTCGTCGACTGCTCGACCGGTCTCGCCGCCGGCTACTGCTCGAAGCTGCTCACCGATCTCGGCGCCGACGTGGTGAAGCTCGAGCCGCCCGGCGGCGACGAGTTGCGGCGGGCCCGGCCCGAGTTGTGGTCGTACCTGCACACGTCGCAGCGCAGCGTCGTGACCGACGACCCCGCCCCCTGGGTCGGGGGCGCCGACGTCGCCATCGAGGACTTCACCCCCGGGACGTTCGAGGCGATGGGCCTCATGGAGCTGGCCCGGGTGACGGTGTCGGTCTCGTCGTTCGGGCGGGGCGGCCCCGACACGGTGCTCACGCTGCCCGAGGAAGTGCTCCAGGCCCGGTCGGGCTCGCTCTCGAACCACGGGCACATGGACAAGCCGCCGCTGACCGTCGCCGGCGGCCTCGGCGAGTACGTGACCGGCGCCTTCGCGGCGCTGGGCGCGGTGAGCGCCCTCCGCCGGGTGCGCCAAACGGGTGACCGTGAGACGGTCGACGTGTCGATGTTCGAGGCCATGCACCTCACGCTGGTCACGTACCCGACGCTGTTCTCGCGCTTCCCCGGCGGGATGCTGGCGACGTTCCGGTGGGTGATGATCCCGGGAAACGAACCGTGCGCCGACGGCAACTTCGTCGGCATCACGACGGTCACGAAGGCGCAGTGGCTGTCGCTGCTCAAGGTCGTGGGGCAAGAGGAGCTCCTCGACGACGAGGAGCTGACCACGATGCTCGGCCGGTTCAAGCGGGCGAAGGAGGTCAACGAGCTTCTGCGCGCGTTCACGATGAGCCACACCGCCGAGGAGGTCGTGGAGCTGTGCGCGGCCGAGCGCGTCCCCGCCGCGGTGGTGGGAAACGGCGAGCTGCTGCCGCAGTTCGGGCAGCTGAAGGCGCGCAACGGCTTCGTGACGCAACCGGGGGAGGAATGGATCCGGCCCCGGGCGCCGTTCCGGTTCTCGGCCGTGCCCGACCGCGCCATGACGCCCGCCCCGCGTCTCGGTGAGCACTCGGGCGACGCGCCGCCATCGCCGGCGGAGTCGCCGGCCGGCGCCGGTTCGCCGGGGGAGCGTCCGCTGGCCGGGATGAAGGTGCTCGACTTCACCCAGTTCTGGTCGGGGCCGTGGGCGACGGCATGGCTCGTCGCCATGGGCGCCGAGGTCGTCAAGGTCGAGTCGATCCAGCGGCCCGACGGCATCCGGTTCAGCTCGGCGATCCGACCGAAGCAGGACGAGCGCTACTTCGAGATGACCGCGCTGTTCCACGCCACCAACCTCGGGAAGAAGGACATCACCCTCGATCTCGGGCACCCTGACGGGCTCGCGCTGGTGAAGCGACTGATCGAGCGCTCCGACATCGTGGTCGAGAACTTCACCCCCCGGGTGATGAATGGGTTCGGGCTCTCGTACGAGGAGGTGCGCGCGCTGCGGCCCGACGTCATCTACCTGCGGCTGCCGGCGTTCGGGCTCTCGGGTCCGTGGCGCGACCGTCCCGGGTTCGCTCAGACGATGGAGCAGCTGAGCGGGATGGCGTGGGCCACCGGCTACGAGGACGGCCCGCCGATCATCCCCGGCGGCTTCGTCGACCCCGCCGTCGGTACGCACACCGCCATCGCGCTGATGGCGGCGGTCGAGCACCGCGACCGCACCGGTGAGGGCCAGCTGGTCGAGAGTCCGATGATCGAGGTGGCGGCGGCGATGACCGCCGAGCAGGTGATCGACTTCTCCGCCCACGGCCGGGTCGCGCCGCGCCGGGGTGCGGGCGGCGTGTACCGGTGCGAGGGCGAGGGTGAGCAGTGGGTCGCGGTCGACCGCGCTCATGATCCGATGTCGGCCGAGGAGCGCGCCGAGTGGTGCTCCGCCCGTTCGTCCGAGCAGGCGGCGAAGGAGCTGCTCGCCGACGGTATCCCCGCCGCCGCCATGGTGCCGGCGTTCTCGACCCTCGACGACCCGCAGTTGCGTGCCCGCAACTTCTTCCAGGCGATCGACCATCCCGTGGTGGGGGAGCACGAGTACCCGGGC
>JACDBD010000249.1 GCA_013695115.1 Actinomycetota bacterium
GCCCAATGCCCCTCGAAGAAGACGAGCTCGTCGGGAAGATCGGGCGCGTCGACCAGCAACGCGGCCAGCGACGGCTGGTTCACGCGCCCAACGCTATGGGGCCTGGTCACCCGCCGGGGTCAGCGCGAACCAGATGTTGCCCAGCTTGTGGCCGTTGGTGTCGCCGGCGGCTGCGTCGCCCGAGAAGCCGTAGAGCAGGTGGCCGTTGTAGGTCACCCAGATGCTGCCGTCGGGCTGGGGCGCCGTCCCGACTTTCGCTTGGTCGACGCCCTCGCCCGCGACCGCGGCGTCAGCCGACGCCACTGTGAGCGGGGGCCAGGCGCTGAGGATGTTGGCGGGGACCGTGCTCGTGTTCCCCTGGTCGCTGGCGTAGAGGTAGAGCGTCTTGCCGTCGAGACCGACGAGCACCTCGCCGATCCCGGTGCTGGCGACGCTCACGGTCGCCGGGCCCGCGGGCTCCTCGGCGGGCTCGTCCGCCGGTTCCTCTTCGGCCGGTTCCTCCTGCTCGGTCTCCTCCTTGCTCTCGTCGTCGCCGCCGGAATCGTCGCCGCAGGCGGCGACGGCCGCGCCGAACGTCAGGAGCGCAAGCAGGGCAATGAGCGTCCTTCGCATGGTTCCCCTTCGATCGTCTCACCAGACACTACGGCCGAGGCGGCCCCGCGGTTTGACCGACAGCCAGGTAGGCCCCGCCGAGGAAGAGGCGACGGACCCGGAGGCCGGGCACCTCCGCGGCAAGATGGCTCCACGGGGCGTCGAAGCCCTCGAAGGTAGTCACGTAGCGCCGCGCCACTGATCTGACGATCGCGTTCACCGGGAAGGCCCAGCGCGGAGCCGATGCGGGTCCGAAGGCGACCACGCGAGCGCCCGGGCCGCCGGCCGCAACCGCGCGCTTCACGGCGGCGGGTGTTCGCATCAAGTCGTGCGTCTCGAAGAACAAGATGCCGTCGACATCGCTTGGCAGCGTGACGTTCGCAGCGTCACCGACGAGGACCTCGACGTTCTTCCACTCGTTGTCTTCAATCCGTTGGCGCGCGACCGCTGCCATCTCGTCGCTCAGCTCGATCCCGGTGACCTGCCCGGTTACACCCACGGCTGACCTGAGATCCTCGAAGCTGGCCCCTGTGCCGCAGCCCAGGTCGAGGACGTGGTCGCCATCGCGCAGCTTGAGACGCTCGACAGCACGACGTCGGAGAGGGGCAACGAACCGGATGTGTCGGTCGTACCGGGAGGCGAGCTGACGGTATCGGCGCCGAGCCTCAGCGGTATCGGGTGGCGGCCCCGGTTTCATGTTCAGGTGACCTGAACGACTGCCTCGATCTCGATGGCGAGGTCGAAGGGCAGCTCGGCCACTCCAATGGCCGACCGGGCGTGCCGGCCGGCGTCACCGAACACGTCAACGAGGAGGTCGGAACAGCCGTTCACGACGGTGGGGGTGTCGTTGAAGCCGGGAGCGCAGTTGACCATCCCGAGCAGCTTCACGATCCGGGCGACCCGGTCGAGCGAGCCCAGCTCCGCCCGCATCGTCGCGAGCAGGAACAGACCGGTCAGGCGGGCCGCCTCGACCCCGGCGGCAAGGTCGAGGTCGCCGCCCACCTTCCCCAACACCGGCGTCCCGTCGGCGCGCACCGGGCCGTGGCCCGACAGGAACAGCAGCTCACCGGCCTGGACTGCAGTGACGTAGTTGGCGACCGGCTGCTGCGCCTCGGGCAGTTCGAGGCCGAGCTCGGTGACGCGTTGGTCCGCTCCCATCGTCAGCCTCCCTGCAGGCTCATGGGCCGGCACAGCATCTGCTGCCCGCCAGACGCGAGCAATTGCCCGTCGCCGGACCACACCGACGCGGTCGCGGCGACGAGCCCGTCACGCGCGACCGGCGACCGCACGTCGGCGAGCAGCCACGGGGAAGCGGGCGCGAGCGCGTGGAACTGGGCCGACACGTCGATGCTGGGCGCGTAGTACGCCATGTCGCCGGCGCGGTACGCCCGCACCGCCGCCGGCCAGCCCATGGTGTCGAGCAGCAAAAGCGCGCGGCCGGCGTCGATGAACGGGTCGTCGAACGTGTCGCCAGCGACGTAGCGGTACCAGCAGCGGTGATGCGGGTCACCGGCCTCGCGCTCCTCCCAGTTGTCGATCCAGCTCAGGGGGCGCTCGTCGAAGTTGCTCCAGAACTTGTGATATGGACCGGGCTCGTTGTCGCCGAGCCGCTCGGCGATGGTGGGCAGGCTCTCGGGCGGCTCGACGGCCGGCATCGGCGCGGCGTCGTGCTCGAGGCCGTCGACCTCGCCCACGATCCAGGCGATCGCCTCGAGGACGGGCTTGTCGTGCTGGCGCATCGACACCGCCAGGGACGCCACCCGGCGCGACTCGCGGAGAGCCCGTACCTCGATCTCCACGTCGTCGAAGTCGGCCACGCCGAGGAAGTGGCAGGTGAAGCTGGCCGGCCGGCGCAGCGCCGTGTGCGCGCCCGCCGCGCGCAGCGCGATGACCGCGAGGTACCCGCCGTTCGGCCCCCAGATCTCCCAATCCCGGCTCAGCCGGGCCCGGTACCGGCCCGGCCCGATCTCCTCGACCGCGGTATCGACTGCGAGATCTCCCATGCCTGCATCCTCGCAAGCGGGGACGAGCGCCACCGGGCCATTTCTCTCCCACCCGCATCAGACTGCCTGCTGGGCGATCCGGACCTCGACGGGAGTGAAGGCGGCGGGCACGACGAATTCCCGTCGCGCTTCGATCCCGCGGAAGAACGCCGAGCGCGAATCGTCCTCCTCGTCCCAGCGATTGAACTCGCCCAGGGCCCGGAGCTCGGGGACGGGCTCTTAGCCTCGATCCACCGATTGAACGGGTTGTGAGGTAGCGCGGTATCCGCGGAAAGTGCCTCCTGAGCAGGGACGATGACGGTGTTCGAAGCCACATCATCCTGAGCTACAGGAGGCACTTCCAGTGAG
>JACDBD010000250.1 GCA_013695115.1 Actinomycetota bacterium
ACCACAGCGCGGTCGTCCCGAATGTCCGGAAGGTGGCGGCGTAGATGTACGGGACCAGCGGCGGCTTGCGGTCGACTGCCTCCTGGTAGATCTGGCCGCCGTCGTTGATGACCTCGGCCTGGGTGGCCAGGAACGTCTCGTCGGTGTTGAAGACGTCGACGACGTAGCCCGGCACCCGCAACGCCAGCGCCAGCAGCAGCAACAGGAGGAACACCTGCAGCATCTGGGCGCGGGTCCAGGGCGCGCCGGCTCGCGGCGTCGCAGGAGCGGCAACCGCCGCTGGAGACTCGAGCTGTCGGTTCATCACCAAGCCGAACGGGCCAGATGGAAGGGGAGGTTTTCGGAGCGCCGGGCCGAGCCATTCTGACACGCATGACAACGATGCCGCCTCTCGGAGCGTTCCCGATCGCCCCGCCGGCGACACATCACCCCCGGCGCACGCCCGAGGGCTGCCGGGGCACGACCTTCTCGCCCGTCCCCTCGCGCACCCGCGTCAGCACGACCACCAGCACCGAGGTCAAGGTGCCCAGCATGACGCCGGGGACGGCGATCCCCGAGTCGTTGAGCGTGAAGCCCAACACCGCCAGCACCAACACGCCGACGATCGCGGCCTGCAGCTCGGGGAAGCGCGCAGTCAGGTCGCGCAGGCTGACCGGCGAACGCCGCGCCAGATAGGCGAGGAAAACCAGCGCGACCGGCACGATCAGGCCCCACACCGACGTCGAAAGGGTCTCGAGGCTCGAGCCGAGCTTCCGCTCGATGATCGTGGCGACACCCGCCACGCCCTCGTCTCCGAAGAGCACGACGAGGCGCCCCAGGTGGGTGCGCTTGTCGACCGGCCGGGCGAGGTCGATGAGCGCGAACCCGCCCAGCGCGAGCACGGTGCCGACCGCGACCAGCGCCACGACCCGCGGGCGCACCTGCCAGCCGAGCAGCAGGATGCCGGTGATCGCGAACGCCGGCGCCATCGACAGCACCCCGCCGACGTCGGAGCCCCAGAACGGCATCCCGTCGACGACGAGAACGACCGCCAGCACGGCCACGCCCGCCCACGCCCCGCGCCGCCGACCGATGCGATTGGCGAGGAAGGCCGCCAACAACACCGTCGAGCCCGCCAGCGCGGCGTAGGCGAGGTTCCCGAAGCCCGCGAAGCGACCGGCGACGGTCGGTGAGTATCCGAACGCGCTGTTGAGTTGGAGCGGCGCGCCGAGCAGGACGTCGACGACCAGCACACCCACCGTGACCGCCAGCGCGGCCAGGACGGAATCTCGAGGATCGTTGTGCCCCACGACCTCGTACGCGGCCGCGAGCGCGAGTGCAACCGACACGAGGAACACCCAGTACAGGGCGGCTCCGAGGTCGTGGAAGGGCAGAGTGCGGGCGAGGTACACGGCCGGCAAGAAGCCGAGGAGCGCGAGCGCCGTTCCCCGGAGCGCGCCGGCGACGCCGCGCCCGCGCACCCGCCCCATCAGCCACAGTGCCGCGGCCACCGCCACCGCGAGCTGGCCCACGACGAACACCGTCGTCACCTGGCTCCCGTGTCCGTCTCGGAACCGGGCGGCCTCGTCGGCGTCGACGAGGAAGTCGCGCCGATCCGAAGCGCTTCCGCCCTCGCGCCCCACTTCGAACGGACGGCCCTCCATGGACGTCGGCCGGTCGATGTCGAGTAGGTCGAGGATCGTGGGCGCCACGTCGACGAGCTGCACGAAACCCGATCGGCGCGTGGTCGCGGAACGGAGCAGCCCGGGCTCGACGCCGGGGGCACGCAACGCGGCCACCGTGAGCGTGATCTCCCGCTGGGGGTGCGCCGGTCCGACCACCACCACGGCATCGCGTTCGGGATCGATCCGGCCGAGGAGATCGCCGACCAGCTCGTCCGACTGCCGCAAGGCGTCCGCGGTCAACTGCTTGCGTCGGGCGGGGGTGGCGGAGCCCCGATAGGCATCGGTCCGGGCCAGTTCGGACGCCTCGACCAGGACGACCGACTCCCGCTTCCACACCTCGTCGAACGCGGCGACGACCGCTTCGTTGTCGTAGCGGAGCCCGAACACCGCGCCCCGGTCCTCGACCAGGAGCTCGGGCCCAACCGCCCCACCCGGGACCACGCCGTCCTCGTCCATGAGCGCGCTGACCGCCTGGCGGCGGTAGACCGGCGGCACGTCGCTGGGCTCGCTGCCGTCGGCGTTGGCGATGACCGCTCGCGCGTAGCCCGCGTCCGCGAGGGCCTCCCCGAGCGCGCCGGGCTCGGCGTCGAACGGCAGCGCCTCGTTACGGTCGACGATGTCGGCGATCCCCATCTGGACGACACCCTCGGTCACGGTCCGCCCCGTCCGCCGCTCGAACACGACGCCGGCGGTGTCGACCCCGAAGGGCTCATCGACGCCGAGTCCGAGCCCATCCATCGTGCCGTTGTCACCGATCGCGCGGGTCCCGGCCCCGAGCGTGATGTAGCCGTCGCCCAAGCGCGTCGCGCGCCGGTCGAGGCTCGCCCGGGTCGTGAGGTCGCCGATGGCCGACTCGCGGAAGAGCCGGTCGAAGTTGGGCAGGTCCATGCGGTCGAAGTCGGCCCACGACACGTTCGGCAACGTCACCACCAGCACGCGCTCGACGCGTGCAGAGGAAGAGCTCGTGGCCGCGGGCGATGACTGCGACAGCAGCGCGCCGGCGATCGCCGCGACCGCGAAGACCGGCCTCATTGGCATCCGGGCGACTGTACGCGGCGGAATCGATCTGAACCGACCAGTAGCATCGCCGTCCCGTGACCGACGCCACGGAGAGACCCGCCACCGAGGGACCCCTGGCGCGCCGCTTCCGCGGCGGCTGGATCGTGGAGATCGTGGCGCTGCGCGCGATCTACCAGGTGTACACGTGGGTCCGGAACGGTCCCTTGCAGGGCTCCACCCACGTCGCGTTCCGGCACGCGAAGCAGGTTCTCCGGCTCGAGCAGCTGCTGTGGCTGGACCACGAGCGGACGATCCAGCAGTGGTTCCTCCCGCACCGGGCGCTGGTCGGGCTGGCGAACGTCTACCACGGGCCGCCGCACATGGTGGTCACGATCGTGTGCTTCGTCTGGCTGTACCGGGCGGCACCGAAGCGCTACGTGCGCTGGCGCAACGCGTTCGTCTTCATGCTCCCGCTCGCTCTCCTCGGCTTCTGGCTCTACCCGCTCATGCCCCCGGCGAACATGCCGGCGCGCTACGGGATCATCGACACCAAGGCCGAGTACTTCAACTTCGGGGGACCGCAGCGCATCGAGTACGAGCCCGACGGCGAACCGACCGACGAGTACCTGGGCAGCCACGGCAATCCCTACGCGGGGATGCCGAGCCTCCACGTGGGCTGGGCGGCGTGGTCGGTGCTGGCGGTCTGGCCACTGGCGCGCCGCCGCTGGCAAAAGGCCGCGTTGATCGGGCACACAGTCCTTTCGTTCTTCGCGGTCACCGTCACCGGGCAGCACCGACTGATCGACATCGCCGCCGGCTGCGCGCTCCTCGCCGGCGCCTACGGCCTCGCGGTGCTGCTCGAGCGGCTGCTCGCGTTGCGAGGGTCCCGACCCGGTACGCCGAACAAAGCCACCGCGACCGAGGCCATCACGACGCCTACCGCGGCGCCGCCCACCACGTCGAGCGGGTAGTGGACGCCGACGTAGACGCGCGCGACCCCCACCATTGCCGCGACCGCCCACGCGGCGGGCCGCCACCGGCGGGGCAGCCACCACACGACTACACCCGCGATCGCGAAGGCCACCGCCGCGTGGGTCGACGGGTACCCGAGCCCCTCGGCCGTGTCGCGCGGCACGACATCGGTCACTGACGCAAGCGGCCGGGGTCGCTCGAACACGTCCTTGAGGCCGTCGGACGCGAAGCGGGCGGCGAGACCGGCCACGATCACCGCGGCCGTCGCCTGCCACCGCCGGCGCGCCCAGAGGAGGATGCCCGCCGCGACTCCGACGGCCGGGAGTGTCCCGAGTTGCATCAGGGCGCGGATCGGCGGGGCCAACAGGTCCGGGAGCCGAGCCACCACGCGGAACCCGTCGACCTCCGCACCCGGGACGTCACCACCGTTCACGAGCACGGCGGTGACCGCGAACGCGACGACTGCGATGCCGGCTCGACGTTCCAGGGCGCGCACCGGTCGGGCGAGACGGTCGCGGGTTGGCGGGCGACGCACGGGCGCGGACGATATCGGGCGGCGTGTGTTCGCGCGCGAAACTCCCGGCGTGCTGCCCGTGATCCTCGCCCACCGTGCCGGCGCCCATGGCGGGGCCGAGAACAGCCTCTCGGCCATCCGGCGGGCGCCCGAGCTCGGCGCCGACGGGGTCGAGATCGACGTGCGCCGCACGCGCGACGGGGTCGCGATCGTCATGCACGACCTGATCCCGGTGCGAACCGCGCGCTGGCCGATCCCGATCCGGTGGATGACGGCCAAGTGCGTCGCGCGGCTCCGCCTGACCAACGGCGAGCGGGTGCCGACCCTGGCTGACGCCTTCGGCGCCGCCCGTCCCGGCCTGGTGTTCGCGGTCGAGCTCAAGGAAGAAGGCGCGACGGGCGCGGTGCTCGACACAGTGCGGTCGGCGGGCGACGGGCTGACTGTTCAGATCTGGACCAACGACGAGCCGGTCGTCCGGTTCTTCGCCCGCGAGGCACCTGATCTCGAGATTGTGTTGATGCGGGGCGAGCAGCCCTCCGACGATGTCGCCGGCCTCCTCGCCGATGCCCGCGAGTGGGGTGCCGACAGCGTGGCCGTGAACCCGCGCCGGGTGGGGGCGAAGGTGTTCGACGGGGCCCGCGACGCCGGCTTGCGCGTCTACACCGGCTTCCACGACCTCGAGCAACAGGAGCGCATCCTGACGGCGGCTTCGCCGCTCGCCGGGTTCACCACTGAGTGGCCGGGTGAGGCCCGGGCCCGATTGGCCCGGTGGTAACGTCCGCGGCCGATGTGCATGAACTGCGTGACCAGCACCGAGTTCCTCGTCGTGAACGGCGCCATCGTCGCCGGCGCGGCGACGCACGGTGCCCGCCAGGTCGGCGCGGCGCTCGGGCTCGTGCAGCTGTCGAGCCGGGCCGAGCGCAAGGCCAGCGCCCACATGCAGGACGTCGCGTTCATCGCCGGTCTCGGCCTCGATCCCGACACCGTCCTCGGCCCCGGCCCGAGTGAGCCGTCACCTCCCGTGATGGCCCCCAGCCTGGTCGAGTGAGCCCGCGTCGCCTCTGGCGCGACCACGAAGAAGGCGTGCTGTACGCGGTCGCGGTGGTCGTCTACATCGCGCTGGGCTATGTCTTCAAGACCATCGTCCTCAACTGGATCGTGGGCCCGCTCTTCCCGCTGCTGGTCGTCTACCTCGTTCCCACGTGGCTCCGTCGGCTCCGGGCGAGGTGGGCCCGGTGAGCTGGGCGACGCACGAGCTCGAGAACTACTTCATCCAGAAGCACGTCGGTCTGCGGATGTCGTTCCTCGCGTGCGCCCTGGGCGCGTTCCTCCCCGACCTCTTCACCAAGGGGTTCGTCTACGGCTTCACGATCGGGAGCTACAAGATCGGCGGGTCCGACCCGATCCAGTTCCACCGGGGCTGGCCCGGCGCCGGGTTCACGCACTCGATCCTGTGGGGCGTGCTGGTCTCGACGTTGGTGCTGGCGATCTTCCGGAGCCGGAACTGGGCCCTGGGGCTGCTCATCGGGCACGTCGCCCACGTGGTCACCGACATCAACGACACCGCCGGAACGATGCTGTTCTTCCCGTTCTCGACCGACACGATCACCACGGGCATGTGGCGACACGCCGCCGTCCTCGGTCGTTACGGCGACGCCGCCGCCTACTACTCGAGCCCCGGCGGAGTCTGGGACATGTTCTGGCTCGTCGTCGTGCTGGTCTTCGCGCGCCAGACGCTCACCAAGGAGTACTTCCGTACCGTGATCGTGCCCGCCGACCCGCGGGTGTGGGCGTGGATCCACCGCAAGTTCCATCTTCCCGAGCGGGGCCTCGTGGCGTTGTATCGCGGCCTGTTGTTCTACGGCGGGTGTCGCATCTTCGCCTGGACGTTCTACGCCCGGTTCCAGGCGCACACCCGATGGGATGTCAGTTGGGGTGGCCCCGACTACGTCGAGCGGGTGGACCTGACGCCCGGGCCGTGGACCGACGCGTTCTGGGGTGCGCTCATCGGCTCCGCCTGCCTCGCGGTCTTCCTCGTTGTGTGCTGGAAGCTGTTCATTCAGCGGCTCTGGAACCGCGGCTACGACCCACCCGCGCTCACGGCCAAGAAGCAGGGCATCGAGACGACCGCCGCGAACTGACCGCTCGCGCCTGTCCGACGAAGGTGACGGCGCCGTCGCTCTCGGCGGCGTGCTCGAGGCGCGGCAGGAGAGAGGTCACGGGAGTTCCGACCCACCCCCGGCCCGGGGGGTTACCTGCAACGCCGCGGCCGGGTCGCGGAAGAAGCGGGAGCGAGGGAGGGCCACGTCGGCGCCGTCTTTCCTGGCTCTCGCCAGTGCTTCGGGATTGTCGTGACGACCGAAGGCGACGATGCGCGCGCGTGGGGCCACTCGGCGCAGTTCGGCCACTTCGCCGGCGTGACCGCCGAGGTCGACGACCACCACGTCTGCCCCCGTGCACGCACTGGGCGCGGGTGCGAAGTCGATGTCGGGTACGGCGGCACCGATCTTGGACCGATCCATGAGGTCGCCGACGAGCGCGGCGGTCTTCACCGCCGCAGGCTACGGCGCCCCGCCCAGAGGAGCACAAGCGCGCCCGCGATGCCGCTGATCAGCGAGCCGGCGAGGATCCCGACCTTCGCGTCGGTCAGACGGGCGCTACCGCCAAACGACAGCTCGGCGATGAACAGCGACACGGTGAACCCGATGCCGGCGACTGCGGCCGCGCCGACCACGTGCAACCCGCCCACGCCGTCGGGCAGCTTGCCGAGCCCGAAGCGGACGGCGGTGGCGACCGCCGCGCCGATGCCCAAGGTCTTGCCGACGACGAGCCCGAGCACGACGCCGAGCGTGACGCGGCTGGTGGCCGCGTCGGCGATGGAGTCGGCTCCGAGCGCGACGCCGGCGTTGGCGAGAGCGAAGAGCGGCACGACGAGAAAGCTCGTCCACGGGTGGAGGACGTGCTCGAGCCGGCCGATGACCGGCTGGCCCCGCCACTCCTGGTTGGGGGCGAGCAGGCCGAGCATGACGCCGGCGATGGTGGCGTG
>JACDBD010000304.1 GCA_013695115.1 Actinomycetota bacterium
GTCGTCGCGCCAGAACAGAGGAGAGAGCGGGTCAGGGATTCAGGATCTCGGCGGCGGCCCGCTCCCCCGACTGCACCGCGCCGTCCATGTAGCCGTTCCACACGGTGGCGGTCTCGGCGCCGGCCCAGTGGATGTGGCCGATCGAGGCCCGCAGCGCGGGGCCGTACTGCGTCCACACCCCGGTCGGGAAGTGGGCCCCGTAGCAGCCGCGGGTCCACTCCTCCTCCGACCAGTCGAGCTCGACGTACTCGATCGGGCTCCGGGCCTGGGGACCGAAGTAGTCGACCAGCGAGCCGATCACCGCCTCCCGGCGCTCGGCCGGCGCGAACCGGTTCAGGCGGCGGGCGTGCTCGCCCTCGAGGAAGCCGAGCAGAACGCCGGGCGTTCCGGACGGCGGCGAGTTGTCGAAGGTGACCTTGACCGGGCCGCGGTCGCCGGTGGCCTGGCCGGTGAGGCCGTCGTCGCGCCAGAACGGCGCGTCGTACACGACGTTGCACTTGATGACGGATCCGGCGGGGACGCGCTGGGTCAGCTGGTCGCGGTACCCGGGGAGCGCGGGTTCGTAGAGCATGCGGGCGGCGAGCGTCGGCGGCACCGCGACCACGACATCGCGACCGGTGGCGAGGATGCCGTCGGCCAGGACCGTGACGCCGGCATCGCGGTGGTCGATGCGGCGGACGGGCGCGCCGAGCCGGACTCGATCGCCGAGCTGCTCGGCGAGCCCGAGGGCGACCAGCTGCGAGCCGCCGACGAAGCGGTCCTGCTGCGCGCCGCCGCGGGTACCGGCGAGCATGTCGATCCCGCCACCCGAATGTGTGTAGAAGAGCGCGTGGAGCAGCGAGAAATCGCCGGGCTCGGCCGCGAACACCCCCTCCGCGAACAGGTCGAAGAGGGCGCGGCCCTTGGCGGTGCGCACGTTGCGCCGGATCCAGGTGGCGAAGGTCTGGGAGTCCCAGGCTTCGGCCCGGTCCGCGGCCCACGGCGCCTCGAGCGGGACGCGCTGGGCGAGGCGGTCGAAGCGGGCCTGGGCCTGCCCCATGTCGGCGAGAACGACGGGCGAGATCCGGGGGATCGCGCCGCGGTAGCGGGCGAGGCTGGTGCCGAACCGCAGAACGTGCTCGCCCTCACCGTAGGTGGCGAACGTCTCGAGGCCGAGGTCGGCGACGAGCTTCGCCATGCGCAGCTGGGTGGGGCCGATCCACTGCCCCCCGACCTCGACGACCGTGCCGTCGGACAGGGCGTGGTTGAGCGTCCGCCCGCCGACCCGGTCGCGCGCCTCGAGCACCACCACGTCTCTCCCGGCGGCGACCAGGTCGCGGGCGGCGGTGAGCCCCGCCAAGCCCGCGCCGACGATGACGGTGTCGACCTCGATCCGCTCGGGCACGGGTCCCAGGGTACGTAACCTGCCCGCATGGTGCCGGTGGCGGGCGGGAACTGCTGGTGACGGAACCCGGTCAGCTCCTCGCTCGTGGTCGAGCCTGCGACGTGTACGAACTCGACGCGACCCGGGTGCTGCGCCGCTACCGCACGATCCCGTACCGGAGCATGCAGGTCGAGGCGGACATCATGGAGCGGGCGCGGGCCAACGACTACCCCGTCCCCCGCGTGCACGAGGTCACGCAGACCGACCTGGTGATGGACCGGGTGGACGGGCCCACGATGCTCGAGGAGATGACCAGCCACCCCTGGCGGCTTCGCAAGTACGCGCGCACACTCGCGTCGCTGCACCACCGTCTCCACGACATCCCCGCACCCGAGGAGCTCGAGGCCCCACTGGGCGACGGCGCGGTGATCGTGCACCTCGACCTCCACCCGCTCAACGTGATCATGGGACCTGACGGGCCGGTCGTCATCGACTGGTCCAACGCCGCCCGCGGTGACAGCAACGCCGACGTCGCCCTCACCTACGTCCTCCTCATGGCAGGTACCCCCGACGAGGGGGTGTTCCAGAAGCTCATGGCGAAGGTCGGACGTTCGCTGTTCGCCCGACCGTTCCTGGCCCGGTTCGTGCGCAAGGACGTGATGGCCCATCTCGACCCCGCCGCCGCCTACAAGCTGGCGGACCGCAACATGAGCGAGGCCGAGCAGCGGGCGATCCGTCGCCTGGCCGCCACCACCCGTCGGTGACGCTGCACACCGTCGGCCACGGCACGTTGGCGGCGGACGACCTCGCCCAGATCCTGCGTGACGCCGGCATCGCCCTCGTTGTCGACATCCGCACCCACCCGGGAAGCCGACGCCACCCGCACTTCGGCCGGGCGGCGATGGAGCAGTGGCTCCCCGAGCACGGGCTCACCTACGAATGGGAGCCGGCGCTCGGCGGGCGGCGAGCGCCGCGACCCGACTCGTCTCACACCGCCCTCAAAGTCCCGGCGTTTCGGGGCTACGCCGAGCACATGGAGACGCCCGAGTTTGGCGCCGCCCTCAACGCGATGCTCGCCGAGGCGGCGGCGCGACCGACCGCAGTGATGTGCGCCGAGAGCCTCTGGTGGCGTTGCCACCGCCGGCTCGTGGCCGACGCCACCGTGCTCCTCCGGAACCAGCGCGTCCTCCATCTCATGCACGACGGCAAGCTGCGCGACCACCCGCCGATGCCCGAGGCCCGGGTCGAGGGCGCGCGCCTCGTCTACGACCGTGGCGACCAGCGGCTCCCCCACATCGGACGGGGCACCGAGCAGGCCTAACGCTCTACGCTCCCGCGCGGGATGAGCAACCAGGGTGGGCCCGTGGGCGGCTTCGTGATCCACCTGGTGACGTACGTTGCCGTCTGCGGCTTCCTCGTGTGCCTCTGGGCGTTCACGAGCGGGTCGTTCGCCGAGGTGTCGGACATCGCCCGTGAGCCCGACCGGGCACGGGAGCTCGGGTTCTGGCCCATCTGGGTCATCCTCGCCTGGGGGGTCGCGGTCGTGATCCACCTGGCGGCGACGATCGTGGGAATTCCCGGTTCGATGAGACGACGCCGGCGGAAGGCACGCGAACGCCACCGTGCGAGGCGGCCGAGACCCGACGCGGCGAAGATCGCGGCGCAGGTCGGCGAGGAGATCATGGCCCGGTCGGCCCAGGCCTTGCAGTCGCTCGCCGACAAGCGCAAGGCGCCGGCCACCCCCTCCCGCCGCTGGGTGTCGGTGATGTTCACCGACATCGCCGACTCCGTGACCCACGCCGAGCAGATCGGCGACGACGAGTGGACCAAGGTGATCTCCCGCTACCGCACCCTGGTACGGGCGGCGTTCGCGGCGCGGGGCGGCGAGGAGGTCGGCACCCAGGGCGACGGCTTCCTCGGCAAGTTCCCGAGCCCCGCCGAAGCGGTGCTGTGCGGCGTCGACATCCAACGGGAGATGGACGGCGTGCAGGAGCAGTCCGACCTCGACCTCCAGGTGCGCATCGGCATCCACGCCGGCGAAGCGGTGGAGGACGACGGCGACCTGATCGGTCGGGTCGTCAACCTCGCCGCCCGGGTGACCGGCGAAGCCGAGCCGGGCGAAGTGCTGGTCACCGAGCCGGTGGCCGACTATCTCGGCGGCAAGCTCCGGCTCGAGGACAAGGGCCTGCGCGAGCTCAAGGGCGTGCCCCAGCCTCGCCACCTTCTTTCTGTGCGCTGGGATGCCGACGACGCGAAGGGGACGAACTGATGCCGCTGGCTACCGCCGAGCGGGCGCTGCTCGAGGAGCGCCGCCCGCTGACGCGCGACGAAGTGACGGCGGTGGCCGCGCTCCCCCTCGACGAGCTGCCCGACCTGGTCGCGCTGGCGCACCGGGTCCGGCTCGCCTATTGCGGCCCCGAGGTCGAGCTCGAGAGCCTGATCAACGCCAAGTCGGGCGCATGCCCCGAGGACTGCGCCTTCTGCTCCCAGTCGGCCCGGTTCGAGACCGGGGTCGACGTCTACGCCTTCCTCGACCTCGACGAGGTCGTCGAAGCCGCCCGGGCGACGCGCGCCGCCGGTGCCACGCAGTTCTGCATCGTCGTCGCGGTGCGCGGCCCCGAGGAGCGCCTGCTGGCGAAGGTGCTCGATGCGGTCGATGCCGTCCACGAGGAGACCGGGCTCGAGGTGGCGTGTTCGCTCGGCTTGCTGACCGACGAGCAGGCGGCGCGGCTCGCGGCTGCCGGCGTCCGCCGCTACAACCACAACCTGGAGACGTGTCGCGAGGTGTTCCCGTCGATCTGCACGACGCACACGTGGGACGACCGGGTCGAGACGGCGCGGCGGGCGGTCGACGCGGGCATGGAGCTCTGCTGCGGCGGGATCCTGGGCATGGGCGAGTCGCTCGCGCAGCGCATCGACTTCGCGTTCGAGCTCGCCGCGCTCGAGCCGTGCGAGGTGCCGATCAACCTGCTCGACCCGCGCCCCGGCACCCCGCTCGATGACCGGGAGCTGCTCTCGCCAAGGGAGGCGCTCCAGGCGATCGCGCTGTTCCGGCTGGTATTGCCGAAGACGTGGATCCGTCTCGCCGGTGGTCGCGAGCGCGTGCTCGGTGAGCTCCAGGCAATGGGGCTGCTGGCGGGAGCCAACGCGCTGATCGTCGGCAACTACCTGACGACGATCGGGCGGTCGCCCGAAGACGACCACGCCCTGCTTGACGCCCTGGGCATGCCGGTGGCCGCCGGGCCCGGCG
>JACDBD010000324.1 GCA_013695115.1 Actinomycetota bacterium
CGCGAGCACCTCCCCGTCGACGACGTTGCCCGCCTGCTTCCCGAGCTCGTGCACCCTCACCCCGGCGGCTTCACCCGCGACACGGGGCGCATGTTCCTCGGTGCCGCCGCGCAGGCTGAGCTCTACACCGCAGTGAGCGCCCGCTGGGGCATCGAGCTCCGCGACCCCACCGCCGACCGTCGCTTGGTGGAGCTGGCGGTCACCCAACCGGAGTGGTGGCGGCGACACAAGGGCGAGTGGCGGGCTATCCCTCGGGCGGCGATGCGTGACGTCCTCCCGACGGAGATCGTCGACCGGCAGACCCTCGGGGCCCAACAACCCGACTGGCTCGATCGCCTCACCGTCGCGCGCCACGAGATCTTGGCTGAGCTCGAGGAGATGCGCGACCACCATGCGTCCTACGACCTCATCGACGTTGAGCGGCTCGACGCTCTCGTCGCCGACTGGCCCGACCGGAGTCGCATGACCGACCCGCGAGTGGTACGCGAGTATCAGCTCGCCCTCGCTCGGGCCGTGTCGCTCAGCCGCTACTTGCGCTGGTTCGAGGGCCGAGCGAAGCGGGTTCGAGCGGGCGGGCCAGCGGTGGTATCGATCCCGAGGCGATAAGCGACCGACGACCTCGCCTCTCGTGCGGCGTCAATCGTCAATTTGTGCTCCGATGCGAAGCCAGCTGGGTGGTGCTCACGTGTCGTCTCCCGCTCGATTGGTCGCCGGCGACTGTTCGTCGCGCCGGGGCATCCCCTGCCTGGTGGCGCACGGGACAATGGCCCCAAACAGCCCATTTCTGGCATGGGCGTGACGAGGCGGAAATGGCCGGGACCGGCGCGGTCTCGTGAGCGTCGGTAGCGCTGATCGATCGGCTCGCTACTCGGCCGAATCAGCATCCCCGCGACCACCGCGGTCGGACGGTCGGGGCCGGGACGGCATCGTCACCGCCCGCACGTTGCGCCGCAGGTACGAGCCCTCGCGCTGGCTGAGGTAGCGGAGCGACAGCAGGGCGAGGTCTCTGGCGTAGGCGAGCTTCGCCAGCCGACCGGGCACGAAGGGCATCGCCGCCAGTGCCTGTCGCCGGTACGTGTGACCCTCGCCGTACACCGACAGCGCCCGGCGCTCCCAACGCTGCGGGCGGTAGCCGGCAGCCCAGCGGGCGAGGGGGAACGTCGAGTCGAGGCCGAACGCCTCTCTTGCCAGCTGGACACCGCGCGCCACGACGGCGAGTGAACGCCATTCGCTCCCCCGCCGGAGGACCTCGTCCGGGTCCACCTGGTCGCTCGCCAGGAGCTCGGCCACATCACGCAACGGTGTCAGCCGCGGTGGCCAGTCGCCCAGCACGGCGTGCAGGCAGGCATGGACCGTCGCATCGTGGATCTCGAGGCAGTTGACCGGGCGGCCGGCCACCACGACGGTGTCCGCCCTCGCGAAGATCCCTTCCAGATCGACGACGAAGCCGTAGGGCCCGAGCACGAACGTGCGGTGCAGGTCGACCGCGACGCCACCGTTCATCGTGAGGCTCGTGCCCTTCGAGAACCGGCGGTCGAACCCCGGCCGGACCTCCGGGAAGTGCCGGGTCCCGCCGTCGCGCTCCAGGAGATCACGTGCAGCGTCGAAGGCGCCGGACGGGACGACGACGTCGACGTCGACGAACGATCGGAGACCCGGCTGGGGATAGGCGCGAATCGCCGTCGTGGGCCCTTTCAGGAACCGGTGATCGATGCCGGCGGCGGTGAGCGTCGCCACCGTGGCCAGGAGCCGAGCTTCGACCCGCAACACGTCGCGGGCGGTGGCGGCCGCCCGGGCGAAGACCTCGTCGCGCTGGTCCGCCGAGCACTCCAGCGCGCCGCTGGTCACCGCCGCCGCCACGAACCCCCAGAGCCGGTCGCGATCGAACGCCGCTCCCATCGCCCGCCAGGCGGGCGCGTCGAAGGGCGGGCGAGGCGCCACCGTGGTCGCGCCGTCCAACCCGAAGGCGGCGACGGCGGTGGCGGCGGGGGGAAGGAGGCCGATCGCCTCCTCGGGGCCGGTCACGGCTGCGTTGGACAAGGCTCCCCCTCGGCGATGCCGCGCTCAGTCTGCACGTTCGGGTGGTTGCCAGCAACCGAGCGCAGGCCAAGGACGCTACCCTCAGCGCGGTGCCAGCGCCGATCGGGACGAGCGGGGCTGGGGGCTCGGCGGTCCACGACCCCCCGATCGAGGTGCTCTGGCTGATCAAGGGCCTCGGGCCGGGCGGCGCCGAGCACCTGCTCGTGTCCACGGCGCGGGTCGTCGACCGATCTCGGTTTCGGTTCACTGCCGCCTATCTCCTCGACTGGAAGGATGCGCTCGTCGCTCCCCTCGAGGCGGAGGGCGTCGACGTTTGCTGCCTGGGCGTCACCGACGGGCGCGACCTGCGGTGGGCGGTCCGCTTGCGCCGGTTCCTCCGCCAGCACCACTTCGACGTGGTCCACGTGCACTCGCCCCTGGTCGCGGCCGTTGCTCGGTTGGTGCTCCTGACGCTGCGGGACCGG
>JACDBD010000348.1 GCA_013695115.1 Actinomycetota bacterium
GCCACCACCTCGACCTCGCCGGGCCGCAGACCCAGCCGGTCTCGGAGGAGCTTCGGGATCACCAATCTGCCTGCCTTGTCAATGGTTGCACGCATGCCCGAATCCTACCATCCAAGCGGTACGGTGACAGCTCCGGCTCGGGGCGCTCGACTTTCGCCGCGCCCAGCTTGCCGTCGACGATCTCGTCGACCTCCCGCTGCAGCGGGCATCGCATCGACCGCTCTTGGCGCGCTGCTGGGAGCTGCGCGAGAAGCTCCACCCCCTACGACGGCGCGTACGTCGCGCTCGCGGAGGCGTTGGAAACCGTGCTGCTCACCGCCGACGTTCGGTTGGCCCGCGCCCCCGGCGTCCGATGCGCAATCGAGACGCCCTGACGACCGCTAAGGCCGGGTGCCGCGGCGGTCGGGCAGCGCGACGAGGGTGACATGCGCGCCCTCGGCAGGATTCGAACCTGCGCACATGGCTCCGGAGGCCACTGCTCTATCCCCTGAGCTACGAGGGCGGAAAGGATCGAGGGTACTCAGGTCAACGTGCCCTGGAGCTCGAGCGCGAGGATCCGGTTGAGCGCGTGCAGGGTCGCCCGGGCGGCGGCGTCGATCTCGCTCTCGCCGGCAGCGATCCCGTAGCGGTAGGCCTCGGTCTCGGGCGCGTACAGCGCGACCGCCACGAGGAAGCGGCCGGGCGACGACGTCTCGATCGTGCGCGCCCACGCCGGTGCGTAGGGCAGCAGCGTGCTGAACCCCCGCACCGCCTCCACGGTCGCGTGGACGGCGGCGACCGGGCCACCGCTGGCCGACGCCCGCCCGATCGCGCGCCGGCCTCCCCGGGTGAGGTGCACCTCGACCTCGTCGGCCTCTGGGAACACGAGCACCGCCAGCAGGACCAGTCGGGGCTCGGGGGCGGCTTCGGTCGCGACCGCGCTCGGAGCGGGCTCCTCGATGCTGACGAACCCCTCGCCGTTCCCCGATGCCCGCGGGTCGGCCGCGCTCGGAGCGTCGGAGACACCGCTCCCGGCCTCCCGCCAGCGCACCAGCTCTACCGCCACCGGCTGCTCCGAGTGGCGGGCGGCGATCCGCGACGCCTGGAGCGCGAGCCCCGAGTCGCCGGGGTCGTCGCGACCTCCCGCGTGCACCTGCACGAACAGCATGTCGTCGCGCTCGCTGAACCCGGCCGCGCGCACGCCCGGGAGCTTGCGGAGCTCGAGCTCGAGGTCGTCGAGGTTCATGGTCACGTCCTCTCCGCGCTCACGCGCCGTCCCGTCTCGCTCATTCGGGACGACGCTTCTTCGCCGCGTACAGGCGTTCGTCCGCCAGTCGGAACAACGTGTCGAACTCGTCGGCCTCGGTGGGGCAGACAGCGAGACCGTACGAGAACGGCGGCGCCGGTGCACCGGTCGGGTCGGCGGCGTGGACGCGCTCGAGGAGCCCGGGCACGTCGCCGGGGTTGGTGTTGGGGAGGATGAGACCGAACTCGTCGCCACCGATGCGGGCGGCGTCGTCCCCGAATCGCAGCACCCGCCGGAACCGGTCGGCGAGCGACCGCAGCGCGTCGTCGCCGGCGGCGTGACCGTGCTGGTCATTGAGGGCCTTGAACGCGTCGAGGTCGAGGATCACCAACGTGAACGGCCAGTTGTAGCGCCGGCTGCGGGCGACCCCGTTCTCGAGCAGGCGGTCGAAGCTGCGCCGGTCGTACAGCCCGGTGAGCGGGTCGTGCCAGGCGTCGTAGCGCAGGAAGTCGAGGCGCAGGGCGATCAGGCACACGTCGACGACGAGGACGTCGTCGAGGTCGCGTACGTCAGGGTCGGTGTACAGACCGGTCTTGGCATCGAGCAGGACGACCGAGCCGTTGTCGAGGGGTTGGCGTCCCGCTCGGAAGATCTGGCGGCCCAGCCCGGGCTCGTCGATCACGAGGATGGCGTCGTCGAGGTCGTAATAGGCGACGATGTCGTCGAGGGCGCGATACAAGATGCCGATGCCGGACGCGTTCGGACGGGCGAGCTCGCGGACCAGGTCTGCGCCAAGCTCGGACATCGCCGACGGGGCGTGGGGCGGGTCCGGCGGCGGGTCGGGGGAGGGGAGCACCGGTGGTGGCACGGGACCGTAGGCATCGTCCGGTACCGGCTGGAGGGCGCGCGCCACGGATCGTCCGCGCCCCCTGCGTCGAACCACGTCGGTACGCCCCCTCCGCGGTCCGGCCCTGCCGGCCGTTGCCGCTGCGCTCCGCCCCCACGACGTCCCGCCTCCGCGAGACTCGGGTGAGAATAGCGGCGTTTACCACGCCCCGCGCGCAAACGCGAATGCCTCCCGGCAAATCGGGCCCGATCGGTACCATGATTCGCGCGCTCTGCGCGCAATTTGTCCCATGATCCGCGACGAGATCGTCCAGGCCCTGCGCGCCGCGCTGGCGGCGACCGGCTTGCCCGAGCCGGCGGGCGACCTCGCGCTCGAAACGCCCAAACTGCGCGAACACGGCGACTGGTCGTCGAACGTGGCGCTCCAGGTCGCCAAGCAGGCCGGTCGCCCGCCGCGGGAGGTCGCGCAGGAGCTCGCCGACGCGCTCGCGGCCAACCCGCCCGCGAACGTCGCCCGGGTCGAGATCGCCGGCCCCGGCTTCCTCAACTTCCACCTCGCCCCGACGTGGTTGCACGACGTGCTCCGCGCGGTGGTCGCGGCCGGGGACGAGTACGGACGGGGCGAGAGCCTCGCCGGCGGGCGCATCAACCTCGAGTTCGTGTCGGCCAATCCCACCGGGCCCCTGCACGCCGGTGGGGGTCGCTGGGTCGCGGTCGGCGACGCCATCGCCAATCTCCTCGATGCCCAGGGCGCGAGCGTCCACCGCGAGTACTACCTGAACGACGCCGGCAACCAGCTCGACACCTTCGGCGCCTCGCTCCTCGCCCGGTACGAGGGACGGGAGCCGCCCGAGGACGGCTACCAGGGCGAGTACCTGGTCGAGATGGCGGCCCGGATGCGGGCCGAGCTCGGCGCCGGGGTGACAGAAGAGGAGGCGCGCGAGTGGGGATACCGCGAGGCCGTCCGGATGCTCCGGGAGGACCTCGCCCGCATCGGCGTCGAGTTCGACACCTGGTTCTCGGAGCGCACCCTGCACGAGCGGGGCGAGGTCGCCGACGTGCTGAAGGTGCTGGGCGAGCGGGGTCACACCTACGAGCAGGACGGCGCGACCTGGCTGCGGTCCACCACCTTCGGCGACCAGCGCGACCGGGTGCTGGTCAAGAGCGACGGTTCGACCACCTATCTCGCCAACGACCTCGCCTACCACCGCGACAAGTTCGTGCGGGGCTGGGACCACCTCATCGACATCTGGGGCGCCGACCACCACGGCCAGGTGAAATCGCTCCAGGCGGGCACGGAGGCGCTGGGCTTCCCGGCCGGGGAGCCCGAGGTGATCCTGGGCCAACTGGTCCGGCTCCAGCGCGGCGGCGAGCCGGTGCGGATCTCGAAGCGGGCCGGGAACATCGTCACCCTGGCCGACATCCTCGACGAGGTCGACCCCGACGTGTGCCGGCTCACCTTCCTGCTCCAGGGCATCGACACCGCCCAGACGTTCGACCTCGACGTGGTGACCGCGCAGTCGATGGAGAACCCCGTCTATTACGTGCAGTACGCCCACGCCCGCATCGTCTCGATCGGGCGCAAGGCCGCCGCCGCCGGCGTCGAGCGCCGTCCGTTGGCTGACGTCGACCTCACACCGCTCGCGCACGAGCGCGAGATCGAGCTCTTGCGCGCGCTCGCGGTGTACCCGGACGTCGTCGCCGAAGCGGCCGCGCTGCGGGCGCCCCACCGGGTCACGACGTGGGTGCGCGACTTCGCCAAGGACTTCCACGGCTTCTACCGCGACTGCCGCGTCGTCACCGACGATGCCCCGCTCACCCAGGCGCGACTGTGGCTGATCGAAGCCTGTCGCATCGGCCTGGCCGACGCCCTCGGACTGCTCGGTGTCGGCGCCCCGGACGAGATGGCGCGCCTCGACGATGATGGCGCAGTTGAGGGAGAGGAAGCGGAAACGTGAGCGATCCGGCGGCGCCGATCGACCGGGCCCTGATCGCGCCCGCGCTCCTCGACCTCGACCTCGAGGCGCTGGCGGCCGAGTACGGAACGCCGCTCTTCGTCTACGACGAGGACGAGCTCCGCTCGCGGTGCCGGGAGTACACCGCCCACTTCGGCGACGACAACGTCGCCTACGCGAGCAAGGCGTTTCTGTGCAGGGCGATGACCCGCCTCGTGCACGAGGAGGGCCTGCACCTCGACGTCGCCACCGGCGGCGAGCTGCACGTCGGGTTGCAGGCCGCCTTCCCCGCCGACCGGATGATCCTGCACGGCAACAACAAGTCGGAGGACGAGCTGGTCGCGGCGCTCGACGCCGGGGTGGGTCGGATCGTCGCCGACTCGTTCGACGAGCTCGACCGGCTCGAGCGTCTCGCCGCCGAACGCGGGGTGGTGCCCCGGGTGCTCGTGCGGGTGACGCCGGGGGTCGAGGCGCACACCCACGTGTTCATCGAGACCGGGACGGAGGAGTCGAAGTTCGGCTTCACCGTCACCGAGGGCGTCGCGCTGGCGGCGGCGGCGCGCGTGGCCGAGAGCCCGGTGCTCTCGCTTGCAGGCTTGCACTCGCACATCGGCTCGCAGATCTACGTGCTCGAGTCGTACCGGCGCGCGGTCGAGATCGTGGTGGGGCTGGCGGTTGAGATCACCGCGGCCACCGGGCAGGCGGTCGAGGAGCTGAACCTGGGCGGCGGGCTCGGCGTCCGCTACCTGCTCGACGATCCCGAGCGCGACGTCGCCGAGTACGCCAAGGTGCTGCGGGGCGCGCTCGACGACGCCTGCGCCGCGGCGCGCATCACGACGAAGCCCCGGCTCATGGTCGAGCCCGGCCGCTCGATCGTCGCCCAGGGCGCGATCACGCTCTACCGCGTCGGCACGGTCAAGGAGATCCCCGGCGGGCCCACCTACGTGGCTGTCGACGGCGGCATGAGCGACAACCCCCGGCCGGTGCTCTACGGCGCCGGTTACGAAGCGTACCTGCCCGCCCGAATCGACGAGCCTCGTCCGCTGGTCGCGTCGATCGCGGGGAAGCACTGCGAGCAGGGTGACCTGGTGGTCGCCGACGCCCACCTGCCCGCCGGCGTCGCCGTCGGCGACCTGCTGGCGGTACCGGTCACCGGCGCCTACGGCTACTCGATGGCGTCGAACTACAACCAGGTCCCGCGTCCGGCGGTGCTGTTCGTCCGCGAGGGCCGGGAGCGGGTCGTGATCCGGCGCGAGACCCTCGACGATCTGCTCCGACTGGACGAGCCCTAGTCCGCGAGACTGGCCGCAGTGGGAGCCGTGTGATGGTGGATCGGTTGCGTGACGAAGCCGTGAAGGTCGGGCTGCTGGGCTGCGGCCACGTCGGCGCGCCCCTGGCGCGCCTCATCGACGAC
>JACDBD010000410.1 GCA_013695115.1 Actinomycetota bacterium
AGCAGCATTCCGTAGGCCGGACCCGCGACCTGGAGCCCCTGGGCCACCAGCCCGGGGAGCCCGAGGCGGCGGGCTTCGTCGGGCTCCGAGTGGTAGTTGCCCCGACGCGAGTAGGCCCGCAGCATGTTCGCCGTCAGCAGCAGCTCGCGGCGCAGTTGGTGCGTCACCCGGAGACGGATGGCCAGTTGGCTGCGATGTCGGCCAGCTTGGCCGGGTCAGTGACGTAGTGCTCGAAATACCCGCAGGCCGTGCAGAGGTACGTATCGAATTGGCGTACGGAAGGCACCATCACCGTGTTGATGATCGGTGTGATGCGCACGTCGGTCGAGGAGCACTTGGGGCAGATCCCGTCCTTCACGCTGGTTCCTCCTTGGCCGCGCCGGCCTCGATGAACGTGGCGACCGAGGTCCACAACGGCGAGCCGTCGGGCAACGCGACCTCCGCTTCCACCACCGCGTACTCACGGCCTCGCTTCTCGTACCGCTCGGTCACCGTGCCCCGCACGGTAAGCGCGCTGCCCGCCTGACCCCGTCGGTGGCAGACGAGGCGCTGGGCGGCCTGGATCATCGGCCGGGGGGCGACCGTCTGGAACAGCAGGATGGTCAGGTTGGCCGCGATCGGCGGGTAGAGGGCTCCGGCCCGCAATGTCGGGTGGTCGACGCCGGCGGCGGCCCAGTAGCGCTCGTTGGCGGTCGGGGAGACGGTGAACGAGACCGGCCCCAGCTCGGTCCCGGTGCCGGCGCCCCCGAACGGGAGATCCACCGCAGAGCTATGCACGGTGTTGTATAGTATTCGGCATGGCGTATCGCTCCGCCGTGATCGGCGCGTCAGGTTACACAGGGGCCGAGCTGCTCCGGCTGCTCGCCGTCCACCCCGAGATCGAGGTCGCGCACGTCACCGCCGACTCCAACGCGGGCGCGTCGGTGGCAGCGCTGTACCCCTCGCTGGCGGCCGAGTACCCGGCGCTGGAGTACACCGCCTACGACCCCGCCGACGTCGAGGGTGTCGACGTGGCGTTCCTGGCGCTGCCGCACGGCGAGTCGCAGCGGGTCGTCCCCGAGCTCCTCGACCGGGTGGGCCACATCATCGACCTGGGGGCCGACTTCCGCCTGCCCGCGGCCGACTACGAGCAGTGGTACGGCGAGCCGCACGCGGCGCCGGAGCTGGTCGAGCGGTTCGCGTTCGGCCTGCCCGAGCTGTTCCGTCGCTCGGTGTCCGACGCCGAGCACGCCGCCGCACCGGGCTGCTACCCGACCGCGGCCGCGCTCGCGCTCGCCCCGCTGTTCGCCGACGGCCTGGTGGAGCCACACGGAGTCGTCGTCGACGCGGTCTCGGGCGTGTCGGGGCGGGGCCGGGGCCTGTCGGCGTTGAGCCTCTTCTCCGAGGCCAACGAGAACGTGTCGCCGTACGGGCTGCTCACCCACCGCCACACCGGGGAGATGGAGATGGTCCTCGGACGGGTCGCGGACGTGCCCGTCAGCATCCTGTTCACCCCCCATCTCGTGCCGATGACCCGCGGCGCGCTCGCCACCTGCCACGCCCGCGCCGCGGTGGACGGGCTCAGCAGCGAGCGGTTGCTGGCGACATACCGCGGCTTCTACGCCGGCGAGCCCTTCGTGGCCGTCCTCGACGAACCGCCGAGCACGAAGGCCACGCTGGCGTCGAACGCCGCCCACCTGACCGTCCGCTTCGACCGGCGCACCGGTTCGGTCCTGGCGATCTGCGCCCTCGACAACCTGGTCAAGGGGGCGTCGGGCCAGATGGTCCAATGCGCCAACCTGCTGCTGGGGCTGCCCGAGACCACTGGCCTCAGCGCGGTGGGGGTGGTGCCGTGAGCGTCACGACCGCCGCCGGCTTCGAGGCCGCAGGGATCGCCTGTGGCATCAAGCCCGACGGCGTACCCGACCTGGCGCTCGTCGCCACCGGCGACCACGCGCCGGTGGCGGCCGCGGGCGTGTTCACCACGAACCTGGCGACGGCCGCGCCCGTGCAGATCAGTCGCGAGCATCTCGAGGACGGACAGGCCGCCGCCGTCATCCTGAGCTCGGGGAACGCCAACGCCGCTACCGGCGAGCCGGGTCGGCGCGACGCCCGCCGCATGTGCGGGCTGACCGCCCACGAGCTGGGCTGCGCGCCCGAGGACGTGCTGGTGTGCTCGACCGGCCTGATCGGCGTCCCGCTCCCGATGGACCCGATCGAGGCCGGCATCCCGAAGCTCGTGGGAAGCCTCGGCGCGGAACCGGCGGCCGGGGAGGCTGCCGCCGACGCCATCCTCACCACCGACACGGTCCGGAAGGTGTCACGAGCCGACCTGTCCGCCGGCGGTCGTGCGGCGGTGGTCTCGGGCATGGCCAAGGGAGCCGCCATGCTCTCGCCGGCGATGGCGACGATGCTGGCGGTGCTGACCACCGATGCCGCGGTGACGCCGGCTGCCCTCGAGCGCGCGCTCGGCAGCGCCGTCGTCGACACGTTCAACGCGCTGGTCGTCGACGGGTGCACGAGCACGAACGACACCGTCGTCGTGCTCGCGGGCGGCGCCGCCGGCAACGAGCCGATCACCGCGTCGGGCCCGGACTTCACCGCGCTCGAGGCGTCGATGACGCAGGTCTGCGCCGATCTCGCCGGGCAGATGGCGGCCGACGCCGAGGGGGCAACCAAACGGGCGCGGGTCGTGGTGCGGGGAGCCCGTTCGGTCGATGACGCGCGGCGCGCCGCTCGGGGCGTGGCGACGAGCCAACTCGTCCAATGCTCGCTGAACGGCGGCGATCCGTACTGGGGGAGGGTGCTCTCGGAGCTCGGGGCCAGCGGGGCGGTCTTCGACCCCGAGCGCACCGCCATCGCCTACGACGACATCACCGTCTGTCACGACGGCATCGCCGCCGTGCATGACGCGGCTGCGCTCGAGCGCGTCATGGGGAGGTCCGAGATCCAGATCACGTGCGATCTCCACGAGGGCACGGGCGAGGCGACCGTGGTGTTCACCGATCTCAGCCACGCCTACATCGACGAGAACCGGACAACCTCGTGAGCGCCGATCCGCGGGTGAGGGACGCCGGCGTCAAAGCCAGCATCCTCGCCGAGGCACTGCCCTACATCCGGGAGTTCTCGGGCAAGACCGTCGTGATCAAGTACGGCGGCAGCGCCATGGAGGACCCGGCGCTGGCCGACCTGTTCGCCCAGGACGTCGTCCTGATGCGCCTGGTCGGGATGAACCCCGTCGTCGTGCACGGCGGGGGACCCCAGATCAGCGACCTCATGCGGCGACTGGGCAAGGAGCCCGAGTTCGTGGACGGCCTGCGGGTCACCGACGCCGAGACCGTCGACATCGTCCGCATGGCCCTCGTCGGCAAGGTCAACCGCGAGATCGTGGCGTCGGTCAACCGGCACGGCTCGTACGCGGTCGGGCTCTCGGGGGAAGACGCCGGGCTCATCACCGTCAAAGCGCGCGACGAGCGACTCGGCTTCGTCGGCGACGTGCGCCGCATCGACCCCTCGATCCTGGCCCGGCTCATCCGGGAGGAGCTGATCCCGGTGGTGGCCACCGTCGGCGTCGACGAGACCGGTCAGGCCTACAACGTCAACGCCGACACCGTCGCCGCCGCGATCGCGTCGGCACTGGGTGCCGAGAAGCTCGTCTACCTCACCGACGTCACCGGGCTCTACGAGCGCTGGCCCGACGAGACGTCACTGGTCTCGCG
>JACDBD010000414.1 GCA_013695115.1 Actinomycetota bacterium
ATGCGGGCGATCGTCCTGGTGGGTGGCGAGGGCACCCGCCTGCGCCCGCTCACGTACACGACACCCAAGCCGCTCCTCCCCATCGCCAACGTCGCCTTTCTCGAGCGCCAGCTCGCCTGGCTCGGCCGCCACGGCGTCGACGAGGTCGTGCTGTCGCTCGGCTATCTGCCCGACGCGTTCGCGGCGCACTTCCCCCAAGACCGCTTCGGCGACGTCCGGCTCCGATACGCGGTGGAAGACGAGCCGCTCGGGACCGCCGGCGGCATCCGCCACGCGGCCGACGAGGCCGGCATCGACGAGCGGTTCGTCGTGTGCAACGGCGACGTGCTGACCGAGCTCGACCTCAGCGCGCTCGTGCGCTTCCACGCGGAGCGCGGCGCCGAAGCCACCATCCACCTCGCCCGGGTATCCGACCCGTCGGCGTTCGGCGTGGTCCCGACGCGCGACGACGGCGAGGTGAAGGCGTTCGTCGAGAAGCCACCGCCCGGACGGGTGCCGACCGACTGGATCAATGCCGGCACCTACGTGCTCGAGCCGACCGTGCTCGAACGCATCCCGCCCCGCCTCACCGTGTCGATCGAGCACGAGACCTTCCCCCGCCTGCTCGACCAGCCCGGACGTCTGTACGCGTACCAGAGCGACGCGTACTGGATCGACATCGGCACGCCCGAGAAGTACCTCCAGGCCCACGCCGACGTGCTCGCGGGTGGTCTCGGGACCGGCGCCCTCCCGGCCGACGCGGTCGAGCGCATGCCGGGCGTGTGGGTCCAAGGCGACATCTCGGTTGCCGACAACGCTCGGATCGAGCCGCCCGTACTCGTCGGCGCCGGTTCCACGATCGCGGCGGGCGCGCGCGTCACCCAGTCGGTGCTCGGCGCCGGGTGCACGGTGGAAGACGGCGCGCAGGTGCTGCGCTCGGTGCTGCTCGACCGGGCCCGCCTCGCCCCCGCGGCCGCGGCCGTCGACGCGGTGATCGGGTCCCAGGCGATGCTGGAGGCCGACGCCGTCGTATCCGACCACACGATCGTGGCCGAGGCCGCGATTGTGAGCGCGGGGTCCAAGGTTTGAGGGCGCTCATCACCGGGGGCGCGGGCTTCATCGGCTCCACGCTCGCCGACCGGCTGCTGGCCGAGGAGTACGAGGTCGACGTGGTCGACGACCTCTCGACCGGGGCGCTCGCCAACGTGGCCGAGGCCCGGACGCAGCGCCGGGGCAGATTCACGTTCCATCGCCTCGACATCCGTACCGCCGAGATGGCCGAGCTCATCGGGCACCGCCGCCCCGAGATCATCTTCCACCTGGCCGCGCAGGCCGACGTGCGGGTCTCGGTGAACCGCCCCGCCTACGACGCCGAGATCAACATCCTGGGGTCATTGAACGTGTTCCAGGGCGCGCTGGCCGCCGGCACCGGGAAGATCGTGCTCGCGGGGTCGGGCGGCACGCTCTACGGGGTGCCCGCGGACGTCCCCGTGCGCGAGGGCCATCCCCAGCGACCGGTGTCGCCGTACGGCGTGGCCAAGAAGGCGGTCGGCGACTACCTCCACTACTACCGCGAGGTGCACGGCATCGAGTACACGGTGCTCGCGCTGGCCAACGTGTACGGACCGCGCCAGGACCCACACGGCGAAGCCGGGGTCGTGGCCATCTTCGCGGGGCACCTCCTCGAACGGAACAAGCGGCCGACGATCTTCGGTGACGGCGGGCAGACGCGCGACTTCGTCTTCGTCGACGACGTGGTCGACGCGTTCGTGCGCGCCGCCGAGAAGGCGGGGGGGCTGACCGTCAACATCGGGACCGGCGAGGAGACGAGCGTCCAGCAGCTCTTCGACTCCATGGCCCGCCTCGCCGGCTACAAGGACCCGGCCCATTACGCGCCGGCGCGCCTGGGCGAGCTCCAGCGCTCGGCCCTCGACCCCGGGCGGGCCGCCATCCACCTCGGCTGGAAGCCGTGGACGCCGATCGACGAGGGCCTGCGCAAGACCCTCGACTGGTTCCGTCAGCGGTAGTTCGTCAGCGGAAATCGCGGAGCTCGTCGAGGGGGACGGGCGGCCGCGGCCGTCCCTCGTAGGCGGGATCGGGGTGCCCGACGAGCACGAGCGCGTGGGGGAGCCACTCGACCGGGAGCGCGAGCGCGTCGCGCGCCTCTTCGGGGCAGAAGATCGGCGCCGCCACCCAGCACGACGCCAGGCCGGCGTCGGCGGCCGCCAGCATCAGGTTCTCGACCGCGGCGCCGAGCGAGAGCAGCGCCATCCCCCACTCCGCACGCTGGCGGCCCTCGTCGGGGTAGCGGTCGAGCCCGTCCCAGGTCAGGCAGGCGAGCACCAGCGCGGGCGTGTCCTCGATCTTGCGGTGCGACGATGCCACCAGCTCGTCGACGCGCTCGGGCGCGACGCCGTCGCCGCGCAAATCCTGGCGCCACCGCTCGCCCATGCCGGTCGCGAGCGCCCGCTTGCCGGCGTCGCGGTCGACCACGACGAAGCGCCACGGCCGCGAGTGGTGCGGCGCCGGGGCCAGACACGCCGCTTCGACCAGCCGGTCGAGCGCGCCCCGGTCGACCGGTTCGTCAATGAACGCCCGGATCGACCGCCGCGCCTCCAGGAAGGCAGGGGCGCCGGCTCTCGAGGCGGGGGTCACCGGAACAGGTCGTCGGCGGACGGGCGCACCAGTTCGCGCGCCGATCCTTCTCGCAGCCACGTCGGGTCGAGCCCCCGCACGATCGCCACGGGAACCCCGGCGGCCTTGCCCATGACGAGCTCGGCCGCCGACGCCACCTCGTCGGCCACCGCGACCTCGGTGACCTGGAGCTCACGGCCGCGGTCGTCGGGTTGTCCCCGCAGGTCGACCACCGCCGCCAGCCCCGAGACCCCGATGGCGACGTCGGTGAGCCCGTGGCGCCAGGCCCGCCCGAACGTGTCCGACACCACCACCGCGACCTCCACGCCCGCATGCGCACGCACGCCGTCGCGAACCCGCTTGGCCGACCGGTCCGGCTCTACCGGCAGGAGTGCGGCCGAGCCCTCGTCGACGTTGGAGAGGTCGACCCCGGCGTTGGCGCACACGAACCCGTGCCGGGTCTCGCTGATCACCAGGTCGCCCCGGCGGCGCAGCACCCGCACCGACTCCGACTCGACCAGCGCCCGGCGGGCGGCGGCATCAGACGGATCGATCGCTACCAGGCGCCCCTCGGCCTTCGACACGATCTTCTGGGTGACGACGAGGCAGTCGCCGTCGGCGAGGGGCGTGCCCTGCGTGGTGGCGGCGGCGACCACGAGCTCGGCGATCACGTCGTCGGGATGAACCTCGGGTATCCCCTCGACGGGGATGACGCGCAGCTCGGGCACGGGTCAGCGCGGCCGGAGCCTGGTCACGCGACCGCGTCGAGCGTGTGACGCGCCAGCGCGGCCGCGACCCGAGCGTCGCGCATCAGGGTGTCGGCCACGACGGCGCGCACGCCCTGGGCCTCGACCTCGGCGGCGCGCCCGGCGTCGCCGGCGTCGATCACGAGCGTGCCGCAGAAGTCGGCGTACGCCCGGGCCACGCCCACGCACGACACCTCGATGCCCAGCGGTCCCATGAGCCGGTCGGCCGGGCCCTTCACCGGCGCGCCGGCGATGATCGGGCTCACGCCGACGACCCGCTCGCGGCGGCGGACGAGCGCGTCGCGGATGCCGGGCACGGCCAGGATGGGGCCGATCGAGATCACCGGGTTGCTCGGGCACACGAGGATGGTCTCGGCGGCGTCGAGCGCGGCCAGCACCCCCGGCGCGGGCGCGGCCGCCGCCGCCCCCTCGAAGCGCACCGCCACCACGGGCGGCTCGGACCGGTGCTGGACGAACCACTCCTGCATGCGCAGCTCGGTCACGCCCGCGCTCCCGGGGAGATTGGCGTCGATTCGGGTGGCGACGCGGTCGTCGCTCATCGGCACGAGGCGGGCACGCACCCCCCACGCCGCCGCCAACTCGGCCGCGACGTCCGAGAGCGACGCCCCGCCCTCGCGCAGCCGCTGTGTCCGGTACAGGTGGGTGGCGAGGTCACGATCGCCGAGGCGGAACCACGTCGGCGCGCCGAACCGGTCGAGCGCGTCCATCGCCGCGAACGTCTCGCCCGCCAGGCCCCACCCCGTCTCGGGGTTCTCGGCGCCGGCCAGCGTGTAGGTGACACTGTCGAGGTCGGGGCACACGAGCAGGCCGTGGAACCAGTCGTCGTCGCCGGTGTTGACGACCACGGTCACGTCCTCGGGCGGCACCACCTGCACCAGGCCCCGCAGGAACCGCGCTGCCCCCACCCCACCCGCGAGCGCTGCCAGCACGTGCGTGAGCGTAGTGGTGCCTACGCGCGCTGCGACCCCCCGAAGGGGGCCGCAGCGCAGGGGGGACTTACTTGGTACGGGACGCTCAGGCGGCCCGGCCCACGAGCTCGCGGGCGCGGGCGGCGCCGGCCTCGACGGCCGACTTCACCTGCGCGGGAACGGTCTGGAGCTGCTCGACGAGCGGCTCGACGCGCTCCTTGACGTCGCCCACGATGGGCTCGACGCGCTCACGCACCTCGGCACCGAGCTCCCGGGCCTTGGCCCGGGCGTCCTTGGTGGCCGTCTCGACCTGCGAACGCACGTCCTTGGCCTGCCGCTCGATCGTGGTGCGGGCCTTCTTGGCCTGCGCCTCGAGATCGGCTTGCGCCTCGCGCCGGCGGACCTGGGCCCACTGGTTCGCGAGCACGCCGACGCCGACGGTCGTGTACGCCGCGTCCTGGATCGTCTTGCGGATCTCCATGATGGAGCTCACTCTCCCGGGGGTTGGTGGGCTTGCTCTTCTGCTCTCTGCTTACCACTGTACGCCTTTCGATAAACATTTGCAAGCACTCGTGACCACGGTCACGAACCAGCGGGCGAACGGCCCGTTGGTAGGTTGGACCGCCAATGACGCGAGGGGAACCGCCGGGCGGGGACGCGCTCCTGGACCCGGACACGGAGGTCACCGAGGCGGACGGTTCGGAGGCGACCGAGGCCGCGCCGGCCGTCCTGGCGGTGGTCGTGACCCGCAACCCGGGGCCCTGGCTCGAGGAGATGCTGAGGTCGCTCTCGGACCAGGACTACCCCCGGCTCACGACGTTGGTGGTCGACGTGGGCTCGGGCGAGGACCCCAGCGGACGTATCGACCGGGCGCTCCCGGGCGCGTTCGTGCGCGGGGTCGCCGAAGGCGCCGGCTTCGCCGCCGCCGCCAACAACGCGCTGGGGGCGCTCGAAGACGTGCCCTTCCTCCTCGTCTGCCACGACGACGTGGTCCTCGAGCCCGACGCCCTGCGACTGCTGATCGAGGAGGCCTACCGGTCGAACGCCGGCATCGTCGGCCCCAAGCTGGTGCAGGCCGACCATCCCGAGGTGCTGCTGGAGGTCGGACGGGCGATCGACCGCTACGGCGCCCCCCACACCGGGATCGAGCCGGGCGAGCTCGACCAGGAGCAGCACGACGGTGTCCGCGACGTCTTCTACGTCTCGAGCGCGGCGATGCTCGTGCGCTCCGACCTGTTCCGCGAGCTGGGCGGGTTCGATCCCGCCACGTTCCCGGGCGCCGAGGACCTCGACCTGTGCTGGCGCGCCCGGCTCGCCGGCGCGCGCGTGATGGTGGCACCGGACGCGCGGGTTCGGCACCGCGAGGCGGCAGAGCAGCGGGGCAAGGTCGACCGGCCCGAAGCGCGCGCGAAGTCGCGCAGCCGGGTGCGCGCCCTCCTGACGTCGTACTCCTTCTGGTCGCTGTTGTGGGTGGTGCCCGTCGGGCTCCTGCTCGCGTTCGGGGAGGCGATCGTCTCCATCATCACCCGGCGGCGAGGACAGGCCCGCGCCGCGCTCGGCGGATGGTGGTGGAACCTGCGGCACCTGGGCGATGTTCGCCGGAGCCGGAGGCGGGCCCAGGAGCTCCGCCGGGTCCACGACCGCGAGCTGCGCGAGCTGCAGGTGCGCGGGAGCGCACAGGTGCGCCACTACCTCTCGCACCACCTCCACACCGAGGAACGCCTGCGCTCGCTGACGGAGGCCGGTCGCAGCGCCGTCGACGCCGCGTCCACGGGCGCGCGGCAACCGGTGGCGGTGGCGTGCCTCGTCGTCGCGGTGCTGTTCCTGGCCGGATCGCGCGATCTCATCCTCGGGCGCGTGCCCGCGGTCGGGACCTTCGCCTCCTGGCCGGGCGTGTTCGACCTCCTCGAGACGTACTCGTCCGGGTGGCGCTTCACCGGGCTCGGCTCACCTGCCGCAGCCCCGCCGGCCTTCGCGTTCATGGCCGCGCTCGGCGCCCCGCTGCTGGGGACGATGGGGCTGGCGCGGACGCTCGTCGTCGTGGGGGCGTTCCCGCTCGGTGCGCTCGGGGCGTACCGGCTTGCCCGGCCCCTGGTGGGATCGGCCGGCCCTGCCGGGGTCGCGGCCCTCGCCTACGC
>JACDBD010000439.1 GCA_013695115.1 Actinomycetota bacterium
AGGGCGGTCAGGGCGATCGCAGGCACGATGACGACGAGGGAGACGAGGGCCCCGCACGTGGCGAGACCGCGCCCCCACGGTCGGGCCAGGGCGAAGACCCCGAAGACGATCCCGATCAGCTGGAGCAGGCCCACCAGCCGCTCGGCCATGAGGGAGGTCCCGAACACCTTGAAGACACCGGCCAGGAACCACAGGCTTCCCGGGCCGTAGAGGTGGAGGAAGTCGACGTTCGGGACGTCGCCGCGCAGCACCCGCTCGGGGAACACGAGCATGAACCCCTCCTCCATGGGCGGTCCCTGCAAGCGCAGGAGGCCGCGGAGGGGGAGCGCGAACACGACCGCGACGACCAGGAGCGCGAGCAGCGTGCCGTGGCGGCGCCACCATGGCCCCCGGCGCGTGGAGCCGGTCTGCTCCCGTGACGTCGCCGGCGCGGCGGGCTGCGCCGGCGCGTCGGGTCCCGGTCGGTGGGTCGTGATGCCGGGTTCGTTATCCATCGGCGACGACCAGCGGCGCCCGCAGGTGCGCCCGGCCGAAGACGAACGCCAGGCCGTAGAGCACCGCCACGACCACCAGGAGGGCGCGGTACCCCACCAGCAGCGCGCCGTACTCCAGCAGGCCGCCAATCATGGCGCCGAGCAGGTTGGCCCCGAAGGCCGGAGCCGACGAGCTCACGTCCTTGAAGCGCTGGGCGAAGACGAGGTTGGCCAGGAAGATCGGCGTGAAGGCGACCATGACGGCGGCGGCGAAGCGTAGCCCCACCGGCAGCGACAGCAGCCGCTCGAGTGGGACGGTCCACGCCGCGAGCAGGGCGACGAGCAAGGCCGCGTACAGGCGCGGCGGGTTCCTGAAGGTGACCCGGCGCGCGACCTCCACCGCCGCCAGGACGCTCAGGAGGATGCCGGTGAAGGTCAGGGCGTTGACGAACCAGGTCGTCCCGAACAGCAGGGCGAACTGCACCACGCTCTTGGTCTCGAGGAGCAGGAAGGCCGCCCCCATGAAGAACAGGTCGGCGTACGTGACCATGCGCCGCAAGCGACCCGAGGCGACGCGCACCCCCACCAGCGAGGCCGCCAGGATCAGGGCGATGGTGACGAGGTAGAACAGCGGGACACCGCGCTCCCGCAGGTACGGGAACGGGTGGTCGTCGGTGGCCGGCTCGGGGACCGGGTCGGTGACCGCTTCCCAGACGCGGTCACACCGCAGCGTGTCGGGGTCGTCGCTGTTCACGAGGACCGAGAACCGACCCTCACCCCCGAACGAATCGACGCACGGCGGCCGTCCGTAGGCCTCGTCGAGCGTGTTGGCCAGACGGTCCACCAGCCACTGCTCGAGGTAGTAGTTGTACATGGCGAAAGCGCCGTGGGGCTTCAAGTGCTCCCGGGCCGACTCGACGGCCTCCTGCGTGAAGAGGTAGCTCTCCAGCCGCAGCGACGACTGCCCCGACACCAGCGTGAGCGAATCGGGGAGCGCGAAGAGGATCAGGTCGTAACGCCGGTCGGTGCGTTCCAGAAAAGCGCGGCCGTCGTCGATGTGCACGTCGACCCGCGCGTCGTCGTAGGGGCGGTCCGGGTGCAGGTCGGCGCCGATCTCGTAGAGGCGGGGGTCGATCTCGACCGCGTCGACGTGGCGGGCGCCGTGCTCGAGGGCGAGCGCGACGTCGTTGCCGCCGCCGGCGCCGATGACGAGCACGTCGTCGAGGCGGCCGGGGCGTATCCGCTCGTAGGCCCGCGTGTAGAGCACGGGCGGGTTCTCACTGGTCTTGAAGAGCGCCTGGTGGGGGACGCCGTTGACCCTCACGAAGGGGGCCGTCCCTTCGCGGACCGTGACCTTGTAGTACGGCGACCAGCTGGTGCCGGAGGCGAAGCTCTCCAGGCCGAGGATGACGACGAGACCGAGGATCGCCGCCGCTTGCAGCAGCACGTGGCTCGACACGGATCGGGGGCGGTAGAGCAAGAGGAACACGACGCCGACGACCACCCCCCACGCGAGCGGGGGAGCGCGCAGGAACGACAGGGCCGAGAAGCCGACGATGCCGGCGATGCTCCCGAGGATGTCGAGCCGGTACGCCTCGAGCGGCTCGAAGGTCACGAACGTGCGGGCCACGCCCTCGGCGATGAAGGCCATGGCGGCGGCCACCGTGACGAAGATGACCGCCAGGACGAGCTCGCGTGGAGGGCCGCTGCTCCGCAGCGTGCCGAAGAAGAGGAGGTCGCTGCCGGACCGCTGGATCTCGACCGGGAAGAAGCGCACGAAGGCGACGAGCAGCGCCAGCGCCACCGGCGCGTACGGGAAGAGGTTGTGGCGCTTGTCGGCCCGCAGGAAGCCGATCCCGATCCCGAGGAAGCTGCCCAGCAGCACGAAGTTCGAGAAGTACGAGAGGTGGACGACGTTGGAGCCGGTCCAGCGGATCAGAGCCAGCTCCACGAAGAGCATGAGGAAGCTCAGGAGAACGAGGCGGACGCGGCTGCCGCTCGCGACCTCCTGCCGAGGATCCCCAGCAGTGGCGGTCGTGCTCGTCACCTGGTTCATCCCGTCCCGACTCAACCTGTCCAAGGAGCTCCTCGTCCAGGCGGCGACACCACCAGCGAACCGCGGTCCGACAACATCGCATGGCGGGAGCAGGCGAGAGGATAGCGGACGGTCGCGCCCGCGACCCCGCGCGACGAAGGCCCGTGCCCGCCCGGGACACGGGGTTCCGATGCATTACTTTGCTGGCGTGAGCGGGCTTGATCGGGAGGTCGCGGTCGCGGCCCCCGATCGCCACCCTCCCACCGTGGTCCGGCCGGACGCGCCTCTCGACGCCGGTCGGGGTTCGTCGCGGTGGACGTCCCGCCTGTTCGGGGCCTCCGTGGTGGCGGCGCTGGTGCCCATCGTGGTCGCGACCGCCCGGGCGATCCATCGCGGCTGGATCCCGATCGGCGACAACGCCTTCTTCGCGATCCGGGCCCGTGACGTGTTGACCGCCGATCCTCCCCTCCTGGGGACGTGGACGTCGGCCTCGTTGGCCACGGGAACCTCGTTCAACAATCCGGGCCCGCTCCTCTTCGACGCGCTGGCGGTCCCGGCGCGGCTCCTCGACGACGGCGCCGGGCTCGCCCTCGGTGCCGCCCTGCTCAACGGTTCGGCCGTGGTCGGAATCGCGGTCCTCGCGTACCGGCGCGGCGGCGCGCTTCTCGCGACCGCGGCCATGGCGGTCACGGCCGCGTTGTGCTGGGCGATGGGCAGCGAGCTGCTCTTCGACCCCTGGCAGCCCCACAGCCTCCTGCTGCCCTTCCTGTGCTTCCTGATGCTGGTGTGGTCGGTCGTCTGCGGTGACGTGTTCGCGCTGCCGTTCGCGACCGGGGTGGGCAGCCTCGTCGTCCAGACGCATCTGAGCTACGTGATCCTGGTCGCCGTGCTCGGAGCCTGGGCCGTCCTCGGCCTGGTCCTGGAGCTCCGCCGCCGGCGCCGCGAGGATCCCGGAGCGTGGCCCCGGCTGCGGCGACGGGCCGTGTGGGCGGGAGCGGTGGCCGGCGTGGTGTTCGTCGCGTGCTGGGCCCAGCCCCTCGCGGAGCAGTTCACGAGCGACGGCGAGGGGAACCTCGCGCGGCTGGCACGGAATGCCGGGGACAGCGCGGTGCGGACCACCGGCTACCGACTCGGGACGCAGCTCGTCGCCACGGTGGTGACCCTGCCACCGTGGTGGTTCCGGTCGTCGTTCGGGGACGCCTACCTCCCGT
>JACDBD010000443.1 GCA_013695115.1 Actinomycetota bacterium
CGACCATGACGCGGTCGTGGCCGCCGAGGCCGCCGGGACCCAGGTCGAGCGCCATCCGGTCGCCAAGGACCAGACCGACCTCGAGCTCGCGCTCGCTGCCGCGCGGGCGCGAGGAGCGACGCGCATCGTGGTCGTGGGCGGCTACGGGGGTCGGCTCGACCACTTCCTCGCCAACGCGCTGGCGCTCGCGGGGCCGGCGGCCGACGGCGTGGCGGTGGAATGGGTCACGGGCGAGGCGCTCGTGACCGTCGTCCGGTCCGAGGCTGACATCTCGGGCGCACCCGGCGACCTGTGCTCCCTGCTCGCGGTGGGTGGTCCCGCCCGGGGCGTGCGGACGCGGGGGCTGCGCTACCCGCTCACCGGCGAGGACCTCGCCCCCGGCTCGACCCGCGGCGTCAGCAACGAGCTGAACGAACCGGTCGCGCACGTGTCGGTCGAGAGCGGCACGGTGCTCGCCGTCCAACCGGAGAAGGACTGACCCGTGCGCCGAGCGGCCGTCACCGTCGTCCTCGCGACCCTCGGGCTCGCGTCCACACTGCTCAGCGCCTGCGGCTCGGGCGGGGGCGACGGAAATACGCTCACCCTCGTCACTCACGACTCGTTCGCGGTGTCGGACGACGTTTTCGCCGAGTTCACCGAGCAGACGGGCGTCGAGGTCGAGGTGCTGCCGTCGGGCGACGCCGGCGCGGCGATCAACCAGGTGATCCTCACCAAGGACGACCCCCTCGGCGACGTGTTCTTCGGCCTCGACAACACCTTCCTTACCCGCGCTACCGAGGAGGGCGTCTTTGCGCGGTATGAGTCGCCCGAGCTGGCGGCGGTGCCCGACCAGTACGAGCTCGACCCGAGACACCGCGTCACCCCGATCGACCGCGGCGATGTCTGCATCAACTACGACAAGGCCTACTTCGCCGACAACGGGCTCCCGGTACCGCAAACGCTCGACGACCTGACCCGTCCGGAGTACCGGGGGCTGCTGGTCACCGAGAACCCGGCGACGTCTTCGCCCGGCCTCGCGTTCCTGCTCGCGACCGTCGCCCAGTTCGGCGAGGACGGCTGGCGCGACTACTGGGAGCGCCTGCGCGCCAACGACGTGCAGGTGGTCGCGGGCTGGGAGGAGGCCTACAACGGCGAGTTCAGCGCCGGCGAGGGACAGGGTGACCAGCCTCTGGTGGTCTCGTACGCGTCGAGCCCGCCCGCGGCCGTGTTCTTCTCCGACCCCCAGCCGGCGGAGTCGCCCATCGGCACGGTGCTCGCGTCCTGCTTCAACCAGATCGAGTTCGCCGGAGTCCTCGAGGGGACCGACAACGAGAGGGCGGCACGGGAGCTGGTCGATTTCATGCTGTCGGAGCGCTTCCAGGAGGACATCCCGCTCAACATGTTCGTGTTCCCCGTGCGCGACGGCGTGCTGCTTCCCGATGTGTTCGTGCAGTTCGCCGAGGTGCCGCCCGAGCCCCTGACCTTGGACCCCGACGAGATCGGCGACAACCGCGACCGCTGGATCGAGGAATGGACCGACACCGTGCTGCGCTAGCGCGGGCGGCGCTGCTGGCGGTGCCGGTGGCGTTCGTGGCCGTGTTCTTCGCGTATCCCGTGGCCACGATCGTCGGGCGGGGCCTGTGGCCCGACGGTCACCTCGACCTCGAACCGTTGGGGAAGGTCGCGACCGACGCCGAGCTACGGGAGGTCGTGTGGTTCACGCTCTGGCAGGCGGCGCTGTCCACCGTGCTCACGGTGCTGGTGGCGCTCCCCGGGGCGTATGTGCTCGCCCGCTACGACTTCCCCGGCCGGCGGCTGCTGTGGGCGGCGGTCACAGTGCCGTTCGTGCTCCCGACCGTCGTCGTCGGCTCGGCGTTCCGCGGCCTGCTCGAGGACGATGGCCCGCTGGGCGCGCTCGGGCTCGAGCAGTCGCTGGCCGCCATCCTCATCGCCCACGTCTTCTTCAACTACGCCGTTGTCGTCCGCACCGTCGGCGGGCTGTGGTCGCACCTCGACCCTCGTCAGGAGGAAGCGGCCCGCGTCCTCGGCGCCAGCCGGTGGCAGGCGTTCCGGGCGGTGACGCTCCCGGCGCTTCGACCCGCGATCGCGGCGGCGGCGTCGATCGTGTTCCTGTTCACGTTCACGTCGTTCGGGGTGATCCTCATCCTGGGCGGCCCCCGGTACGCGACGCTCGAGACCGAGATCTACCGTCAGACCGCTCAGCTCCTGAACCTCCCGCTGGCGGCGGCGCTGACGCTCGTCCAGCTCGCCGCTGTCGCCGTGCTCCTCGCCGTCACTGCAC
>JACDBD010000451.1 GCA_013695115.1 Actinomycetota bacterium
GCCCGGCAGGTAGTCGGGGTTCTCGTGCCGGTCGCGCATGGCCTCGGCCAGCTCGGGTCGGCGGGCCCACAGGACGGTGTCGGCGTTCCCGCACGCGATGGCGGCGACCGCGGTGCCCCACGACCCCGCGCCGATGACCGAGACGCGAGTCATGCCGCTCGGCTCCGTGCCGACCGCACCCGCGCGGTCTCGGGTGGGCGGACCCACCAGCCGTCGTCACCGAGGCGCGGCCGCTGCGGGTACAGCTCGCGGGCTCGGGCGACGCAGGCGCAGATGGCGGCCATGATCCGGTCGGTGGCGACGTACACGTTCTCGCCCGGACCGACGCGCACCGGGTCGCCGATCACGACCGTTTCGGCGACGCCCCCGCGCCACCGGGGCTTGCGCCCCTTGAACAGGATGCGCTGGGTGCCCCACAGGCCGATCGGCGTCACCGGCACACCGGACGCCGCCGCCAGCCGGGCGGTTCCCGACTTCCCGACCATCGGCTCGAGGTCGAGCGAGATCGTTCCCTCCGGGAACACGGTCACGCATTCGCCCCGCTCCAGCGCATCCACGGCGTGCGTCAGCGAGCCGGCGGCGCCCCTCTTGCCCCGCTCGACCGGGATCTGGTGGATGGCGCGCAGGGCCGAACCGAGGCCGCGCTTGTCGAACAGCTCCGCCTTGGCGAGGAAACGCACCTTCCGGTGGCGGCGGTCGGCGACGTAGGCGAGCACCAGCGGATCGAGGTACGAGATGTGGTTGCTGGCGAGGATCGCGGGCCCGCGTACCGGGATGCGCTGCGCACCGTCGACGGTCCAGCGGATCCCGAAGTGGAGCGGCGGGAGCAGGGCGTTGCGAGCGAGACCGTACAAGAGCTCCACGGCAGTAGCATATGCAGGTAGATGCGTCGCGACTCGTTCGTCATCGCGCAACTCTCCGATCTCCATTGCGGCTCGCCCTACTTCGACGCCGACCTGATGGAAGCGGCAGTGAGCGAGGTCATGGCGCTCGCTCCCGGCGTCGTGTTGGTGGGCGGCGACCTCACCGCCGAGGGGTACGCGCACGAGTTCAGAGACGCGCAGCGCCACCTGGAGCCGATCCTGGCGTCGGGTCTGCCCACGGTCATAATCCCGGGCAACCACGACGCCAAGAACGTGGGCTACCTGCACTTCCGGGACACCTTCGGTGTCGGCGACGTCGAGGAGAAGGGCGACCGGGTCCTCCGCCTGACCACCGGCCTCCCACGCGCGCCTGGTTCGGTCACGCTCGTCGCCCTCGACTCGACCAAGCCCGACCTCGCCGAGGGTGAGATCGGACGCGAGCGCTACTCGTGGATCCGCAAGCAGTTCGAGGCGGACGTCGACCTCAAGGTGATGGCGCTGCACCACCATCTCGTGCCCGTCCCCGGTACCGGCCGGGAGCGCAACACGGTCTGGGACGCCGGCGACGTGCTGGCCCTGCTGCCCGAGTGCGGCGTGAACATGGTGCTATCGGGACACAAGCACGTCCCATTCGTCTGGCTCCTGAACGGTGTGCTGATCGTCAACTCGGGCACGGTGTCGTCGCACCGGCTACGGGGGTTCGTCCGCCCGTCGTACAACGTGATCGAGATCGACGACCAGGTGATCCGGGTGACGTTCCGGTACCCCGGGCAGGGCGAGCGGCTGGCGGGCCAGCTCGACCGCGACGAGCTGCGGCTCGCCACCAGCCCCGAGCTCAAGGGCATGTTCGCCAAATCGGGTTGGCAGGCCTGAGCTCGGTGTTCGTCCGCTTCTTCTACTCCGCGGTCGACCCCGCCGACAGCGACGAGGTCCAGCGGATGTTCGTCGAGGACATCAAGCCCGCGTTCGAGGAGCTGGGCTGCGAGTCGGTCGAGCTCCTCGTGAGCACCGAGACCAACGCCGGCGGGCTGGTCGAGGGCCTGGTGATCTCCCGCTGGCCGTCGACCGCGGCCATGGCCAAGGCGCTCGGCTCGCGGGCCGTCACCGAGTCCCTGGTGCGCGTGCGCCAGCTCCTTCGACAGGAGCCGGTGACGCGCACGTTCGAAGTCCTCGAATGAGCAGTGGCGCCGGCGTGGTCGTCCCGGTGCGGGCATTCGCGCTGGGCAACGCCCGCCTGGCCGAGCGGCTCGATGCCGCGGAACGCACCGACCTGGCTCGCCGGTTCGCGGATCGTGTGGTCGCGGCCGCGGGCGAGCTCCCGGTCGTGGTCGTGACCAGCGCGCCCGAAGTCGAGGCGTGGGCGGCCGAGCTCGGTGTCGCGACGATTGCCGACCCCGGCAGCCTCGACGCCGCCGCCGCCGACGGGCGCGCTCATCTGGCCGAGCGTGGTTGCGTGCGGGCGGTCATTGCCCACGCCGATCTCCCGTTCGCCCGTACGCTCGAGGGGGTCGCAGGCGACCGGGACGAGCCGGTGGTGACGCTGGTCCCCTGCCACCGCGAGGACGGCACGCCGGTGCTCTCGGTGCCGGTCGCGGTGCCGTTCCGGTTCGCCTACGGCCCCGGCTCGTTCTTGCGCCACATCGCCGAGACGGACCGGCTGGGCCTGGAGGTGCGGGTGGTGCGCGACCCCGACCTTGCCTTCGACGTGGACGTACCCGCCGATCTCGAGCAACTCCGCGTCCGCGACTGGTCGTGAGCGGGGAGTTCTCGGTGGACCTGCCGGCGCCGGGGACGGCGCTGGCGATCGGGGCGCACGCCGACGACGCCGAGTTCGGCTGCGGCGCGACCCTGGCGAAGTGGTCCGCCGCCGGTGCGTCCGTCCATTTCCTCGTGCTGACCGACGGCTCCAAAGGCTCGTGGGACCCCGACGCCGATCAGGCCGCCCTGGTGGCCGAGCGACGCCGCGAGCAGGAGAAGGCGGCGGCCGTGCTCGGTATCGCCGAGGTGCTTTTCCTCGACCTCGTCGACGGCGAGCTCGAGAACGGGCGGGCGGAACGGGCCCGGGTGTGCGAGGTCATTCGGACGGTCCGCCCAGACGTGGTGCTGGGCCACGACCCCTGGGCGCGCTACCGCCTGCATCCCGACCACCGGGCCGCCGGCTTCCTCGTCACCGACGGGATCGTCGCCGCTCGGGATCCCCACTTCTTCCCCGACCAGGCGGTGGGACCGCACCGGCCCGAACGACTCCTGCTGTTCGAGGCCGAGGTCCCCGACCACTACGAAGGGGTAGACGCCTTCCTCGACGCCAAGGTCGACGCCCTCCTGTGCCACCGCAGCCAGTGGCGCAACACCATGGAGATCGACCCCGACACCCCTGACGCCGACGCCCAGCGGGAGGCGTTCGCGGCTCGGGTGCGGGCCGACGCTGCCGCCGCGGGCGCCCCCGCCGGGCTCCCCCTCGCGGAGGCCTTCAAGCGGGTCGAGGACTTGTAGCCGCGCGGCGAGCGAGCGAAGGGAGCGAGCTCGCCGGAGGACGCACGACCCCGTAGGGGGCGGCGGCGGGCCAGCCCTTATCGGATGGCCCGGCCGCCGAGTGCGTCCGACAAGGAGGGATAGACGCGATGAAGGGGGCCCGCAGGCCCCCTTCATCAGTGTTCTGGTCAGCTAGCGACGACGACGCCGACGCTTGACCGGCGCGGCCGCTGCCTTGCGGCGGCGCCGCTTGGCCGGGGCCTTCTTCGCCGTCGACTTACGACGACGACGCTTCGCCGGGGCCTTCTTGGCCGCTGCCTTGCGGCGACGCCGCTTGGCCGGAGCCTTCTTGGCCGTCGACTTACGACGACGACGCTTGGCCGGGGCCTTCTTGGCCGCAGCCTTGCGGCGACGCCGCTTGGCCGGAGCCTTCTTCGCAGCCTTCCTGCGCTTCGCCGGGCGCCGTGCCGTGGTCTTGCGGGCAGTTGACTTCCTGCGCCGCTTCGCCGGCTTGCGCGCCGTCTTCTTCGCTGCTGACTTCCGTGCTGTGCGTCTCTTCGCCGGAGGCACGGTCACCACCTTTCTCTTGGGTTGGTCTTGCTGTAGGCGCTCACGACGTGTGTCGCTCCCCGCCTACGATTTCACGGCGGACTTGAAGCCGGCACCCGCCGTGAACTTCACGCCCTTTGACGCCGCGATCTGGACCGGCTCGCCGGTGCGCGGGTTGCGCCCCATGCGTGCCTTGCGCTCGGTACGGGACCAGGCGCCGAAACCTGGCAGCGTGACCTTGTCGCCCGACGACACCGCAGTCTTCACGGTGTCAATGAGCGCGTCGACAGCCTTCTGCGCCGCCGCGTTGCTCAGGTCTGCTGCGTTCGCAACCTTGTCGACGAGTTCTGACTTGTTCACGCTGGAACCTCCGATTCAACGTGTATCTGAAAAGTTGAGCGCATTCACGCGGCAAGGTCAAGCATTTCCGCCCCATTGCGCCACGCGCGCTCCCCTCCTGAGGACGGGATCACGAGCGCGCGATGACGCTCTGAACCCTGTACACAACGGTAACAAGCGCGAGCATGCAATTGGTGGATATCCCGGTGGGTGATGGCACGTACGACGCGTTCGTGGTATGGGCCGAGACGCGCGACGACGGCACGATCGCGCTCGATCTGACGATCACGACCGGTGCGCGCAAGGGCGAAGTGCTCTCGGTGCGCGCCGCGAACGTGTCGCGCGACGCCATCGACCTCGTCGGACTGCCCTGCACACTCGTCGTGGAGGACGCTCAGCCGCGCGTGGAGTGGTGAGTGCGGCGCGCGAGTGCGGTGACGCGCGACCGAGCCCGGCCGACTGACGTCGACCGGGCTCTCGCAGCCCCGAGCAGATTCGAACTGCCGCTTCCGCCTTGAGAGGGCGGCGTCCTAGGCCACTAGACGACGGGGCCGGGCGCACCTTTCGGTGCCCGAATCAGCGCTCTGACCTGCGCTGATGCGCTCGGGGGGGAGGACTCGAACCCCCAACGACAGGACCAGAACCTGTTGTGTTACCGATTACACCACCCCCGAAGGTCCGCCCAGGATACCCAGTCCGGGGACGAGCTTTCCGACCCGGTCGCCGTGTCGAGCGAGGCGGCCGAAGCCGAAGATCCGACCTGCGCCGACCCGCAGCGTCTCGGTGAAGAAGCGCCACCACTCGCTCGCGCCCGTGATCGGGCTCGTGCGGGTCGGCGACGTGACGGCATCCAGGCCGAGTTCGTCGGCGATCGACTCGATGCGCAGCGAGTGGAACGGATCGGACACCAGAACGACCCGCGTCATGCCCCGCTCCTCGAGAAAGTTGGCGGTGGCCGAGAGCGATTCCCACGACGAATGACTGGTCGTCTCCCTCAGGATGGCCGAATCGGGCACGCCCTTCGAGACGAGGTAGTCGGCGCCGGCGGTCGCCTCCGTGAACCGGTCGCCCTCCTGTTTTCCCCCCGTGACGACGATCGTGGGGGCGATTTCGTCCTCGTAGAGGTCGGCGGCGTGGTCGAGTCGGGCCCGGAACACCGCCGACGGCCGCCCGTCGAATTGCGCCGCCCCGAGCACGACGATCGCCTGCGACGGGCGGGCGTCGTCGCTGCGGGCTGCCCGCCACACCTGGACGAACGTGACCGTGAAGTAGAGAAAACCTGCTGCAACCAGCACCAACGCGACCCGGAACACGACCCGCCAGCTCAGGTAACGCAGCATCAGGAGTCGGCGAGGCGCTTCCGGGCGGCGCGCAGACGCCCGAGCGCGCGTTCGCGGCCGAGCAACTGGATCGAGTCGAAGAGCGGCAGACCGGCGTGCCGCCCCTCGACCGCGGCGTAGAGCGCGGGCATCGCCTTGCGGGGCTTGACACCGAGACG
>JACDBD010000453.1 GCA_013695115.1 Actinomycetota bacterium
AGGGCGGGGAAGTCGCGCGACGGCAGGCAGTCGCCGTACCACGACGGCTTCAGCGCTCCGCCCCGGCCGAAGAAGTCGATCATCGGCAGCTCGACGCGGGCCTCCGGACCCGGGACACCCACCTGCACCAGCGTGCCGGCGAGATCACGGGCGTAGAACGCCTGCTCGAACACCTTCGGGTTGCCGACCGCCTCGATGCACACGTCGGCGCCGAGGCCGTCGGTGAGACCCTGCACCGCCTCGACGGGATCGGTCTTCGAAGCGTCGACCACGTCGGTGGCGCCGAACGAGCGCGCCCACTCGAGCTTCTTGGGATCGACGTCGACCGCGATCACTTTCCGTGCGCCCGCGAGCGCGGCGGCGGCGATGGCGGCGTCGCCCACGCCCCCGCAGCCGAAGACGGCCACGGTGTCACCCCGCCGGATCCCGGCGGTGTTGGCGGCGGCGCCGAACCCGGCCATCACCCCGCAACCGAGTAGCCCGGCGGCCTCGGGCCGGGCGCGTTCGTCGACCTTCGTACATTGCCCGGCCGCGACCACGGTGCGCTCGGCGAAGGCGCCGATGCCGAGCGCGGGGGAGAGCGGCGTGCCGTCGCCGAGCGTCATGGGCTGGGTCGCGTTGTGGGTGGCGAAGCAGTACCACGGCTCGCCCCGACGACAGGCGCGGCATTCGCCGCACACCGCCCGCCAGTTCAGGACGACGTAGTCGCCCTCGTCGAGCCCGGCGACGTCGGGACCGGTTGCCTCGACGACACCGGCGGCCTCGTGACCGAGCAGGAAGGGGAAGTCGTCGGAGATCGCGCCCTCGCGGTAATGCAGATCGGTGTGGCACACGCCGCAGGCCTGGACCCGCACCAGCGCCTCACCGGACCCCGGATCGGGAACGACCACCGTCTCGACGCGCACCGGCTCGCCCTTCGCCGCGGCGATGACGCCGCGTACTTCGTAAGGCACGGGGCGAGCCTACGACGGGCTCAGAGGTCGGCGACCGCCGCGACGGATGCGTCGATGGCGGCGAGTACCTCGTCCGGGGTCGCGCCGACCGGTTACACGACCAACCTGTCGACGCCGAGCTCGGCCCACTCCGCCGCCCGCTCCGGCGTGAGCCGTCCCCGGGGCGTTACCGTGATCTCGAGCTCGCCGAGCGCAGGGGGACGCTCGACCCGCGACGCGGCTTCCCGCAACCCGTCGAGACAGGCGGCAGCCCCCTCGGGCTTGAGCGCGAAGCCATACCAACCGTGGCCTCGCCCGACGGCCCGGCGGTAGGCGGGCCGGGTGTGCCCACCCACAACCAGCGGTATGGGCCGTTGCACCGGCCGGGGGTAGGCGTCGACGCCGGCGAAGTCGACGAACGCGCCGTGGTACTCCGGGTGCTCGTCGTACCAGAGGCGCTCGAGCGCATCGAGGTACTCGTCGGTGACCGCGCCGCGTTGAGCGAAGTTGGCGCCGATCGCCCGAAACTCGGGCTCGAGGTAGCCGGCGCCGATGCCGAGCATCACGCGGCCGCCGGAGAGCACGTCGAGGGTCGCCACTTCCTTGGCCAGCACCACCGGGTTCCGCTGCGGGAGGATCACGATCCCGGTGGCGAGGCGCAGCGTTGTCGAGTGAGCCGCCGCCCACGTCAGCGCGAAGAGCGGGTCGAGCGCGGGGTCTTGCGGCGCCATCGGCGACGGCGGCACCTGCGGGTCGGGCAGGACGACGTGCTCGCCCGCCCACACCGACTCGAACCCCGCCTCTTCTGCGCGGCGCACCGCGGCGACGACCGCGTCGGGGCGCGCCGACGAGTGCATGTTGATGCCGAACAGGCCGAGCTTCACGGAGTTCAGTCTCGGGGCACGAGCTCGCCCAGCCGGGCCCGCAGGTCGCGCTCGAACTCGAGCATCTCCGGCGAGGCCTCCTTCGCCTTGAGCTCCTTGAGGCGCGGGTAGCCGGCGTCGCGCTCGGCGTCCCACTCGTCGGCGAAGGCTCCGGAGGTGATGTAGTCGAGGATCTCGCGCATGGTCGGCGCCACGTCGTACTGGTCGAAGCGCCCCGCCCGCGTGAGCTGGCCGTACTGGCTCGTCGGGGAGTGGTGCTCCATCTGGACCGCGTTGCCCTCCAGCCGCACCAGCCGCATGGTGCGCTCGGTCTCGCCCGAGAGCAGCAGCTCGGTGATGATCGCCTCGAGCGGTACCCCCTGCTCCAACAGCACCTGCACGAAGGCGGTGTGCACGTGCCGGAGCACGGGCGAGAGCACCTGCTCGGCGGCGAGGTCGACGACCGTCTCCTGCATCGGCGTGAGCTCGATCGCCCCCTGGCGCAGTCCGCCGATCGCGTGGGCGACGGCCAGGGTGCGCGCCGACGCGGTGCCGGTGGCATCGCGGTGGACGCCGAGGGCGGTGATGAACCCGACGCCCTCCTCGTAGCAGCGCCGCACTTCCGGTCCGAGCATCCGGGGCGCGACCATCCCGATGTCGCAGCTTGGATCGAGACGGCCGAACGCAAGGGTGTACCCACTGGCCACGATCACGAGCGCGTCCGGCTTCGGGTCGACCGGCAGCCCCGGGATCACGTCGTCGGGTACCAGGAAGCAGACGACGTCGCAGGCGCCGGCGTCGGCCACCTCCCGGGTGGCGAACCCGTCGGCCTCGGCGCGCGCGCGGGTCTCGTCGGCCCGAACGCACACGCTGACCTCGAGGCCGGAGTCGCGCAGGTTCAGCGACCACGACCGGCCCTGGTTGCCGTACCCGACCACCGCCACGCTCTGGCCCCGCAGCACGCCGAGGTCGGCGTCCTTCTCGTAGTAGATCGTGGTCACGATGCAACCTCCCCTGCCGCCCGTCGCGCTGCGACGAGCGCGCCGACCATACCCAGCGTCGCCGCGAACACGACGTTCGCGAACACCCCGCCCAGGTTGAACACGGCCTCGTCGCCCGTGAACAGGCCGCGGGAGTCGTCGCGCACCGCCCAGATCAGCACCCGCAGCGGAACCCAGACCGCGAACGCGCCGAGGCCGGCCAGCGCTCCGGTCGTGAGCGGACCCGTGGCGGTGGCGCGCCCGGCCCACCACCCCGCGACCGTGTACGCCACCAGGATCGCGAGAAAGATCGTGACCGGCCAGCCGGTGTCGTCGAAGTCGTCGATCGAGCGGTCGATGATCGCCCCCGCGATGGTGATGGCGACAATGAGCGCGGTGCCCACCCCCGCGCCGCGCAGCACCGCCCGGCGATCGAGCGTCACACGCGACCTTCCGACGGCTCCGACGGCCCCGAGGGCTCCTCCCCGATCAGCTCGTGCACGTCGGTCCGGAACCCGTCGCGCACGAGGTCGGGC
>JACDBD010000454.1 GCA_013695115.1 Actinomycetota bacterium
GGCGAGACGGGCGCCGAGACGTCTCTGGGCCGCGCGCAAGGACCAACGCGGCGACGTCTCGTGGATCTCCGACAGGCGCGCCGTGGCGTGGTCGACGTCGACGATGGCGACGCCGAGTAGCGTGAACATGGACACGAGGAACGCGATGAACAGGGCCGGCGCTGCGCGGGGATGACCGCGTCCGGTCGACAGGTTCTCGGCGAGCACCAGCAACGCGATGCTGACGCTCGCGGCCAGGCCGGCGACGCCGGCCAACCGACGTCGTATCACCGCGCCATGGTAACGGGAGCGTTGCAGTCGGCCGACCGAATCAGGCCCGGTTCGGGCAGGTCTCGACGAGGCCCGGGTTATGAGCCCGAAGGCGACTCGCGGTTTCCTAGATCGCGAGGCGTGCTCCATCCGGTCCTGAGCGGGCTTCTCGGGAGAAGACCCTCGACGAGGTCGGTGTCGAGCCCCCACCCGCATTGCGAGCGCAACCTGCCAGGTCGAGGCCCAGCCGCGCATGAACCGAGTGGCTCGGGCCGGGCGGCGACATGGGCGCGCTCGGCGACGAGGATGCGTCTTCCTCGCGGACACGCAGTACGTCGCGGCCTGGAAGGCATCTCTCACACGTTGACGCTCGTGTCATGTTCTCGTACCGTCCGGACCACGGCCGCAGAGCCGTGATCGTGTGTCCGAGCAAGGGGGGACAGGGATGCGAGCACGGCGAGGATGGATCGGGGCCCTGCTGGCACTGGTGCTGGTGGCGGCGGCATGCAGCGAGAGCGGCGACGGGGGCGGGGACGACTCGACCCAGGAGCCTCGGAGAAACCGCCGCCCGGCTGCAGAGGGTTCGACCGCCGGCCTCACCGACACCACGATCCGGATGTCGGCGGTCATCCCCGACCTCGCACCCCTGGTGGAGGCGGGCCTGGCGCCCGACTTCGGCGACTTCGAGCAGAACCTCCAGGTGTTCGTCGACGAGATCAACGAGGCCGGAGGCGCCGCCGACCGGCAGATCGAGATGGGCTACAACCTCTTCGCCGCGGGCTCCACCGCCACCGAGCAGCAGGCGGCGTGCCTGGGCGCGACCCAGGACGACGACGCCTTCGTGGTGGTCTCGACGGGAGGCACGACCGACGAGGCCATCCTGTGCGTGACGGAGCAGAACCAGCGGCTCCTGATGGTCCTGGCCGGGTCGTACGTCTCCAGCGTCTACGAACGCTCGGACCGGCGCCTGTTCACCAACGGGATGGCCATCGACCGGCTCATGCGCAACATGGTGGACATCCTCGACGAGGAAGGCGAGCTCGAGGACAAGACCCTCGGGGTCGTGCGGGCCGACTTCCCCCGCGAGGAGGAGGCGGTCGAGGCGCTGCGCGGCGCGCTCGAGGACAAGGGCTTCGAGCTGGCCGAGGACGTGGCGCTCCCCTGCGAGGGGAACCGGTGCGAGCAGCTCGACGTCGGCGTGCAGCGCCTGATGGCGGCGGACGTCGACGGGGTGTTCTCGCTCCTGGGCGTCATCCAGTACCCCGCGTTCGTCGGCGAGGCGGGGGCGCAGGGCTACGACCCGCAGTGGTTCTCGTCCGACTTCGAGAACCAGGTCCTCGAGACGACCGCGAAGTTCTTCGAGGGCTCCGCCGAGCCCTACGACGGCGCCCTCGGCGTCACCACCTCGCTCGACGACGTCGAGGTCGACGAGCCCCGCCAGGACTGCAACGACCGCTTCACCGCCGCGACCGGGATCGAGTACGAGTTCGACACCGACGCCTGGCGGGCGGTGGGCAACGCGTGCGAGATGCTCACCCGCATCGCCAACGTCATCAAGGCGATCGACGAGGACGGCCAGCCGCTGAACCAGGCGACCTTCATCGAGTACATGGAAGAGGTCGAGGTCGTGAACGGCGACCGGCGGGGGCAGTTCGGCCCCGACAAGCACGACGCCTACGACGTGCTCGAGCTCAAGCGCTTCTCGGCCGAGTGCATCTGCTGGGAGCCGGTCAGGGGCACCCGCCGGGACGTCGGCGAAGGCTGACCGCGGCGCTACCGCGAGCCGGCGGGCCGAGCGGCGGCGGCGCCGCTACGGGCGATGGCGCGCTCGTCGGTGCCGAGGTACGACGCGATCACCTTGGGGTCGTGGCGCACCTCGTGGGGTGAGCCCTCCGAGATGATGCGACCGGCCTCGAGGCAGTAGACGCGGTCGGAGATGCCCAGGATGAAGGGCATGTCGTGCTCGATGACGAGCAGGGAGGCGTCGAGCTCCTCGCGGATGCGGCGCACGAGCGGCGCGAACGCCTCGGTCTCGCGCTGGGCGACCCCCGCGGTCGGCTCGTCGAGGCACAGCACGCGGCTCTCGAGCGCCACCAGGCAGGCGAGCTCGACGATGCGGCGGGTGCCCGTCGACAGGTCCGACACCATCGTGTCGCCGTAGCGGCCGAGGCCGAAGAAGGCGATGAGCTCCTCGGCCTCGGCGCGCTTGCGCCCCTCCCCTCGCCGGGCCTTCGGCAGCGCCAGCAGCGTCGCGGGGAGAGTGGCGCGTGTCCGGGCCTCCAGCGCCACCTGCACCGTCTCGCGCACGCTGAGGTCGGGGAAGAGCTCGGGCGACTGGAAGGTGCGACCGAGCCCGAGGCGGGCGCGCCGGGCGGGCGAGAGGCCGGAGACGTCCCGACCGAGGAGCTCCACCGCGCCGCCGGCACGCACGAACCCGCCCACCGCGTTCATGAACGTCGTCTTGCCGGCGCCGTTGGTGCCGATGAGCCCGACGATCTCGCCGGCGCGCACTTCGAGGCTGACGCCGTCGACGGCCGTGCGGCCGCCGAATCGCACCCGCACCTCCCGGGTGCGGAGGACGACCCCGTCGGGCGGCGCCGGCCGTGGATCGCTGCTCGTCCGCACGGTGACAGGGACCGGCGCCCCCACGTCCTTGGCGACGGGGCGTTCGGGGAGGCGCCGGGCGAGCAGGTCGTAGCCGGCGTCGCGGGCGCGGTAGAGCACCTCGACGAACCCGCCGGGGAAGTACAGGAGCAGGACGAGCAGGCCGGCGCCGCTGGTGAGCAGGCGGGCTTCCTCGGCGTTGTCGAAGAGGGCGGGCAGGCCGATCACCCACACCGCGCCGATCACCGCGCCCGCGACCGACGAGAGCCCGCCGATCACGGCGATCGCGACCACGCGCAGCGAGTCGAACGTGCCAAAGGCGTCGGTGCCGAACGTCTGGAGCAGCCCGGCCAGGAGCGCCCCGGCCATGCCGGCCATCCCGCCGGCGACGCCGAAGGCGATGAGCTTGATGCGGGTGGGCGAGATCGTGAACGCGGCCGCGGCCTCGGGATTGTCGCGCACCGCGATCATCGAGCGGCCGAGACCGCCGCGGCGGATGCGCACCGCCAGCGTCACCATCACGACGAGCACGGCCAGGCACACGTAGTAGTAGGTGCGTTCCGGGACGAGCGAGAAGGCGTCGCCCCACCGGGGCCGCCGCATCGACACGATCGTGTCGCCCCCGCTGAACAGGTCGAGTCGCAGGAGCCAGCTGGCGGTCATCACCGCGAACGCGAGCGTGGTCACGGCCAGGAACAGCCCCCGGACGCGCAGAGCGGGCGCGCCGACGACGAGCGCCGTCCCCACCGCGACGACGGTCGCGACGAGGGCGGCGGCCTCGAACGAGACGCCGTTGCGCACGAGCGCGACGGTGGTCATCGCGCCCAGTCCGACGAAGGCGAACTGCCCGAGGGAGAGCTGGCCGGCCCAGCCGGTGAGCACCGTGAGCGAGAGGGCAACGATCGCGAACAGCAGCATCCGGCTGTAGAGGAAGTGACGCGACGCGGTGTCGAATACCACCGGCAGCAGGAGCGCCACCGCCAGCGCCAGCGCAGCTGCGATCCGGTTGGTGTTGCGGACCACCCAGTGGTCGCGCAGCCGGGCGGGAACGGGCCGGGTCCGGGGCGCGAACGACCACGAGCTCGCCCGGTCCTCGCCGCGGGACGCGCGGGCGATCACGAGCACGGCCAGGAGCACCACCACGAAGAGGACGGCGTCGATGAGGCCGGGCTGGGCGGGGTACTCGAAGAAGAGCAGCGCCTCGGCGACGCCGATCACGACGCCGGCGAGCAGCGCCACCGGCATCGACGTCATGCGCGCGACCAGCGCCGCCGCCAGCGCCCGGAGGAGGAGCGAGGGGCCGAGGGCGACGGTGGCGACGGTGCTTCCGCCCCGGAGCGGCGCCACCAGCACGGCGGTGACGGTGGCGAGGAGTCCGGCGAGGATCCACACCAGTGTCGACATCCGCCTGACGTTGATCGCCGAGGTGCGGGCGGCGTCGGGGTTGGCGGCGGCGGCCCGCACGGCGGTGCCCCAGCGGGTGTGTTCGAGGAAGACGGCGAGGGCGAGGGTCATCGCCGGCACGATGACGAGGATGAGGACGTGCTCGCTGCGCACGAGCACACCGCCCACCTCCCACGTCGAGCGGAACGGCGTGGGGTAGCGCCCGAACGTCTCGAGGTCGGGCAGGAGGAACTGGAACAGGAAGATCAGCTGGGCGGCGCCGAGGGTGGCGACGAACAGGATCACCCGGGGGGCGCGGAACAGCCGGCGGACGATCAGGAGCTCGACCACCGCGCCGAGCACGGCCCCGACCACGAGCACGGCGCCGAGGGCGACGAAGAACGGCACGTCCCAGTTGATGACCAGGATGGCGAGGAGCGCGGCTCCGAAGGCGCCCATCTCGCCGTGGGCGAAGTTGATGACACGTGCCGACCGGTAGACGAGCACGAGCCCTACCGCGAGGACGCCGTAGCTCATGCCGGTGACGACGCCGTTGAAGACGATCTGCTCGTTGAGCTCGAGCGCGAGCGTCACCCGCCCTCCTCGCCGAGGAACACGGCCCGCACCAGGTCGTCGCGCTCGGCGAGCTCGGCGGCGGGGCCCTCGAAGCGGACCTGGCCCTTCTCGAGGAAGATCGCCCGGTCGGCCACGGTCAGGGCGACGTTGAGCGACTGCTCGACGACGATCATCGTGAGCCCGCCGGCCTTGAGCCGCTCGATCACCGTGAGCAGCTCCTGGATCACCGTGGGGGCGAGGCCGAGCGACAGCTCGTCGACGAGCAGGACCTCGGGGTCGTGCATCAGCGCCATCGCGAGGGCGAGCATCTGCTGCTGGCCGCCGGAGAGGTCGTCGGCCGGCTCCCGGAGGCGATCCCGCAGCACCGGGAAGGGCTCGAGCGACCGGTCGACCCTTCGTTGGAGGTCGGCGCCCGAGTAGCGGAAGCCGGCCATGCGCAGGTTCTCCTCGACGGTGAGCGTGGGGAAGATCGCCTTCCCGCCCGCGAGCTGGGCGATGCCCGCCTTGGCGCGCAGCTCGGGGTCGGCGTAGGTGATCATGCGGCCGTTCAGCCGCACGACCCCGCGGCTGGGTACGCCGAGCCCGCTCACAACCCGCAGGGCGGTGCTCTTGCCCGCCCCGTTGGTGCCGAGCATGGCCAGCACCTCGCCCCGGTGCACCTCGAAGGCCACGTCGAAGAGCACCTGGACGCGCCCGTACGCGAAATCGAGGTTGCGCACCTGGAGCACCGGGACGCGGGCGCCAGGCTCACGCATCCGAACGTGCTCCTCGCGTTCCTCGGTGAGCTCCTCGACCACGAGGGAGATGTCGCGCCGCACGTGGCGGGCGCCGATCGAGATGAGCAGCCCCCCGATGAAGGTGGAGGGCAGGATCACGATCGTGAGCGCGGTCCGGGGCCCGAACGCGTCGCTGAGCAGCCCGGTGAGCACGGCGCCGAAGAACGCGCCGAAGAGAAAGAGGTAGATGCCGACGAGGGCGGTACCGCGCGATCGGAGGCGGTAGGGGATGATCGTGGAGATCACCGCCGGGAGGATCGCGAACGCCGCTCGTGACAGGGCGACCGCGAGCGCGAGCAGCGGGACGACCGTCCAGATGTTCGGCATCCAGATGGCGGCGACTTGGGAGGCCCCGAACAGCGCGACGAGCAGGCCGACGAACGCCATCGCCGCCGGGGGTGAGCGCCGGAAGAGCTCGTCGGAGTGGCGGCCCGCGATCGCGATCGACGCGAGCGCGGGCAGGAACGTGACCGTCCCGACCAAGCCGCGCTCGAAGGCGTCGAGGCCGAGCTCCTCTTCGAGGAAGAGGTTGAGGAAGATCGGGGTGCTGAAGAGGGCGAACCCCAACGCGGCCATCCCGGTGAGGAAGAAGTAGAAGCTGCGGATCTTGCGCAGCCGCTCGAACGCGACCGAGAGCGAGATCGGCAGCTCGCCGGCGTCCTCGGCGAGCTCCTCCCCGAGGACTGAGCGCATCTCGTGGCGGCCGCGGCGCGGCTCCTTGATCGTGACCGTCGACACCGCCAGAGGGATGGCGATGATGCCGGTGAGGAAGAACACCCACCGCCAGCCCTCGTCACCGCCGGCGAGCGCGGCGACGCCGCCGGCAAACAGCGGCGCGAGGGCGAGGCCGAACACGGTGAACCCGCCGGTGAGGGCGAAGATCTTGCCCCGGGCCTCGATCGGATAGGTGTCGATCAGCAGCGGCCCGGTGACGGGCAGGTGGTACGACTGGCCGAGCCCGGCGCCGAGGCGGGCGACGAACAGCTGGAACGCGTTCGCCACGAAGCCGGTCGCGATGATGACGCACGACCACACCGTCATCGCCGCGGTCATCACGTACTTGCGCGGCACCCGGTCGGCGAGCGACGAGATCGGCACCGAGCCGAGCAGGAACAGCACGCCGAAGGCACCCGCGATCGCCCCGAGCACGGCGTCGGACACGTCGAGCGACCGCTGGATGTCGGGCGCGAGGACCGCCAGCGCGGTGTTGTCGAAGAACTCGATGAACCCGAGCAGGCCGACGATCACGACGGTGCGGGTGCCGCCTTCGCGCAGCGCCCGGCGCAGCGAAACGCTCTCGCCGCCGACTCCCGGGAGTAGGTCGTCGGGCAGCACCACGTCCTCGCGACCGGCCGCCTCCGCGGCCTGGCGGCGCTCCTCCTCGTCGAGCACCGCGCCCACGAGGGAGGCGGGCGTGTCCGGTGCTGCGTCCCCGTCGTCGGTCACCCGGCTCCCCCCGGCACCATCCAGTGAGGCGAGGCGCGCTGCCCACGCCCGTGGCGCGAAATCATGACAGGCGCGTCAGGTTGTAGGTACGGGCCGCAGTCCCGTCAGGGGCCACCCGGGCGGTCACCCGGTGCCGGGTCGGCTCCGGCCGGCCCGGCGAAGCGGACGAGGGTGAACACGGCGAGCAAGACCCCGCCAGCTGGGTACCGCGCCGCGCGAGCAGCAGGAGCCCGCCCGCCACCACTCCGCTCACGAAGAACACGACGAACCACCGCGGCCCCGG
>JACDBD010000003.1 GCA_013695115.1 Actinomycetota bacterium
GTCACGATCTGCCGATCCGGCGGTCGATCGGCGATAGTGACCGAGGCGCTGAACGCCTGGGGCTTCGACTCGGTGAACCTCGCCGGCGGCCTCCAGGCGTGGGAGGCCGCCCGCCTGCCCATCGTCACCGACGACGGCGCCCCCGGCACCGTCGCCTAGCCGGGGACGACCGCCGGCTCGGCCTCGGTGATCCGGGTGTCGGGGATGCGGGAGGCCTCGCCCCGGCTGGTGAGCCAGGCGCCGAGGATCACGAGCCCGGCGCCGACGAGCGACACCGCGGCGACGTGCTCGTCGCGCACCACCACGCCGAGCACGATCGCCACCACCGGCGTGAAGTAGATGGCGACCGCACCGCGGGTGGCGCCGGCCCGTCCGGACAGCGTGACGAAGGCGACGTACGCCCAGCCGGTGCCGAGCAGTCCCAGCGGGAGCATCGCGGCCGCGCTCCCGCCGCCCCACTCCGAGCCCGGGAGCGCGGCGACGCCGATCGGGGTCACGAGGGCCAGCGCGACCAACAACGCCCGCAGCAACACCGGCAGTGCGCCGTAGCGCTGCTGGAGCGGCACCGCGACGTTGGCGCCGATCCCATAGAGCGTGACCGCGATCGCGCACAGCCCGACGCCCAGGGCGGTGGCGTCGGCGTCCTGGATGGACGGCCAGGTGATGCACACCACGCCGGAGAAGCCGACGGCCAGGCCGAAGAGCTGGACCCGCCCGGGCAGGGCCCGCAGCGCCACCACGCCCACGAACGCGGTCGTGAGCGGCACCGCGCCATTCAGCATCCCCGCCAACGAGGAGTCGATCCACCGCTGCGCCACCGGGAAGAGCATCAACGGGATCGCCATCCACGTGAGCGCGAGCACCACGACCCGGGGCCAGTCGCTCCGGTCGATGCGGGTGCGGCGGGCAACCGGCACCATTGCCAGGGCGAGCGCCCCGAGCGCGATACGTGCGGTCGTCACCACCGGCGGGCGGAACGACTCGAGCCCGTACTCGATCCAGAGGAACGACGAGCCCCAGATGGCCGCGGCCGCGGCGAGCAGGCTCCACTCCACCGGACCGAACGCCTCCGGCCGCGTGCCGTGCGTGGTCGTGATGAACCTGCGTCCGATCGGGCGAGTCTCGCACGCGCCCGTGCCCGCCCGACCTAGTTTCCCGATCGTGCGGGGCGCGGGCACGCTCATCAACATCGCGGCGGTGCTGGCGGGCTCGACCGCGGGCGTGCTGCTGGGCAGCCGGCTCCCCGAACGCTTCCGCATCACCGTGATGCAGGGTCTTGGCCTGTTCACCGTGTTCCTCGGTGTGCGCGAGGGGCTGCTGACCCGCAACGCGTTGCTGATGCTCGGCGCGCTCCTGCTCGGCGGGCTCGTGGGCGAGCTGCTGCGGCTCGAAGACCGCCTCGAGCGCGTCGGCGAACGGATCGAGGCACGCGTGAGTCGGGCACCGCGCGCATCGGGGTCCTCGACCAGATCGCGCTTCGTCGAGGGCTATCTGGTGGCGTCGCTGGTGTTCTGCGTGGGCCCGCTCACGATCCTGGGCTCGATCCAGGACGGGCTCAACGGCGACATCGACCTGCTCGCGACCAAGAGCGCCCTCGACGGCTTCGCGGCATTGGCGTTCGCGACGACACTCGGGTGGGGCGTCGCCGCCAGTGTCGTGACCATCGCGGTGCTCCAGGGTGGCCTCACCGCCTCGGCCGCCCTGCTCGACGACGTGCTCACCGACCGCATGGTCGACGAGATGAGCGCGGTCGGAGGACTCCTCCTCATCGGGATCGGGCTGCGCCTTCTCGACATCGCCGAGGTACGGGCGGCGTCGTTCCTGCCCGCCCTGGTGTTCGCGCCCGTGCTGGTGGCGCTGTTCGGGCGCTGACCGGGGCCATTCCCCTTTCGAGGTCTGACTCCTAGACTCCGCACCCGGATCAAGGGGGGAAATCCGTGCGACCACGGACGAGAGCCTGGGGAGCGTTCGCACTGCTCGCGCTCACGGGCGCGCTGGCGGTCGCATCCGCGATGCCCGCCTCCGCTCAGGAGGACGACGAGGAGACGCCGGTCGACGAGCCCGAGTTCGTGCGGGGCCGGATCCAGGACAAGACCAAGGAACCGTCCAAACCGCTGGAGGGAGTCGAGCTCACCGCCAAGAAGGGCGACCGCGAAGTGGGCGAGGCGGTCACCGACGAGGAAGGCAGCTGGGAGATCATGCTCCCGGGCCCAGGCACGTACACGGTCACGCTCGACACCGACACCCTGCCCAAGGGAGTCGGGCTCCGCGACGAGGACAAGGCGAGCCTCGAAGTCGAGATCGAGGAAGGTCGGGCCAAGGGACTCATCTTCGCCATCGGTGAGCGCACGACGACGAGCAGGTCGCCGGCCGAGCGATTGCTCAACCTGGGGGTCCAGGGCATCCGGGTCGGGGTGGTGCTCGCGCTCGCGTCAGTCGGGTTGTCGCTCATCTTCGGCGTCACCGGCCTGGTGAACTTCGCCCACGGCGAGGTGGTTACGTTCGGGGCGCTGATCGCGTTCTTCCTGAGCGCGTCGGCAGGCGGACCGGAGATGCCGTTGGTCGCCGCCGCCGTACTCGCTCTCCTCGCCGGCGGTCTCTTCGGCTACGTGCTGGAATCCGGGCTCTTCCGACGCCTGCGCCGACGGCGCTCGGGGAACGTCGCCCTCATCGTCGTGTCCATCGGGCTGGGGCTCTTCCTCCGCCACGTGTTCCTCATCATCTTCGGCGAGCGGCCGCGGCCGTTCACCGAGTTCACGGTGCAGAAGAACTTCGACGTGGGGCCGATCTCGCTTCCGCCCAAAGACTTCGTGATCATCGGGCTGTCGCTCGCGCTGCTCGTGGCGGTAGGGCTCCTGCTCCAGGGCACCCGCCTCGGCACCGCCATGCGGGCGGTCTCCGACGACCGAGATCTGGCCGAGGCCTCGGGCATCGACGTCGAGCGGGTGATCCTCGTCACCTGGATCGCCGGCGCGGCATTGGCCGGGCTCGGCGGCGTGTTCCAGGGCATCACCGACAAGATCACCTACGACATGGGTTTCACCCTGCTGCTGTCGATGTTCGCCGCCGTCATCCTGGGCGGGATCGGCACCGCCTACGGCGCGATGGCGGGTGGACTCGTCATCGGCGTGACGACGCAGGTGAGTACGTACTGGGTCGAGAGCAAGTACAAGCTGGGCGTGGCGCTGGCCGTGCTGATCCTGGCGGTGCTGATCCGCCCCCAGGGCCTCCTGGGCCGGGCCGAACGGGTGGGATAGGGAGATGCGAATGCACCAAGAGCGAGCGAGCGCAGTCGAACGAGCACGGAGTCCCGAGCGGCCCGCAGGGCACGTCGCCGAGCGGCCCGTAGGGCGGCCGGCGGGTATCCCGCCGGCCGAGGCGAGGCGACCATAGAGATGGACATCGTCGAGGTCCTCGCCGACGCGATCCGGGTGGCGATCGGGCCGCTGGCGGCCGCCTACGCGCTGGCGGCGGTCGGACTGAACCTCCAGTTCGGGTACACCGGGCTGCTCAACTTCGGCCACGTCGCCTTCCTCATGGTGGGCGCCTACGGCACCGCCATCACCGTCGACCAGGGCGGCCCGCTGTGGCTGGGGCTGCTCGTCGGCGTCGCCGCCGCGGTCGCGCTCGGTCTGCTTTTCGGGCTGCCGACCCTCCGCCTCCGGGCCGACTACCTCGCCATCGTGACGATCGCGGCGGCAGAGGTGCTGCGGATCCTCATCCGCGGTCCGGGAGAGGATTCGTTGACCCGGGGCGTATTCGGGATCCAGCGCTTCGGCAACGACTTCTTCGACCTCAACCCGTTCCCCAACGGCGAGTACGGCATCGGCCGGGTCTCGTTCACCGAGCGGGGCCTGTGGGTGCTGACCGTCGCGTGGGCGCTCGTCGCCGTCTTCACCGTGCTCGTGGTACTGCTCACCCGCAGCCCCTGGGGCCGCGTCCTGCGGGCGATCCGCGAGGACGAGGACGCCGCCCGCAGCCTGGGTAAGAACGTGTTCGTGCTCAAGCTCCAGAGCCTCGTCATCGGGGGGGTGATCGGGGCGTTCTCGGGAATGCTGCTCGCCATCGACCGCCAGTCGGTGAACCCCGACAGCTACCTCCCGGTGGTGACGTTCGCGATCTACACCGTGCTGATCCTGGGCGGGCCGGCGTCGCGACTCGGACCGATCGTCGGCGCAGTCCTCTACTGGTTCGTCATCCAGTTCACCGAGGGCTTCGCCCGTGAGGCGATCCGAGCGGGCTGGATCCCCGAGTCGGTCCTCGACGAGACCGACATCGGCGCGCTGCGGTTCGCGCTCGTGGGGCTCGGGCTCATGCTCCTCATGATCTTCCGGCCCCAGGGGATCCTCGGGAAGCGGGAGGAGGTGCTCATCGATGCCCAGTGAGACCGCCGCCCCGGTGACCGGTGTCGCACCCGAGCCCGGGGTGGCGAAGCCCGACCCGATCCTGTCTGTCTCGGGGTTGCGGAAGAGCTTCGGCGGCCTCGTGGCAGTACACGTCGACCACCTCGAGTGCCAGCGCGGGACCATCACCGGGCTCATAGGCCCCAACGGCGCCGGCAAGACCACCATGTTCAATCTGCTCACCGGGTTCGACCGCGCCGATGCGGGGACGTGGAGCTTCGACGGCAGCCAGCTCGAGGGGATGCTGGCCTACCAGATCCCGCGGACCGGGCTGGTGCGCACGTTCCAGCTGACCAAGGCGCTGGCCAAGATGACCGTGCTCGACAACATGACGCTGGCCGCCACCACGCAGCGGGGCGAACGCCTGCGCGAGTGCCTGGTTCGACCGTTGTGGCGACAGCAGGAGCGCGAGATCGAGGCGCGCGCCGACGCGTTGCTGGAGCGGTTCAACCTCGCGCATATGCGAACCGAGTACGCGGGCACGCTGTCGGGCGGCCAGCGCAAACTGCTCGAGATGGCCCGGGCGCTCATGGTCGAGCCGCGCATGCTGCTCCTGGACGAGCCCACCGCGGGCGTGAACCCCGCGCTCCTCCAGTCGATCTTCGACCACGTGCGCGAGCTGCGGGACGACGGCATGACGGTCATGTTCGTCGAGCACGCCATGGATGTCGTGATGGGCATCAGCGACTGGGTGGTGTGCATGGTCGAGGGGCAGGTCATCGCCGAGGGCCCGCCGGCCTCGATCGCCACCAACGACGCCGTCATCGACGCCTACCTCGGTGCCAAGCGCACGGAGGAAGCCCAGACCGGAGGGGGAGGGTGACCGAGCCCGCCCCGCCGTTCGTCCGCGCCCACGAGCTGGTGGCGGGCTATCTCCCGGGGGTCGACATCCTCAGAGGGGCCAGCCTCGAGGTCCATCACGGCGAGATCGTCGGTGTGATCGGGCCCAACGGGGCGGGCAAGTCGACGCTGGTGAAGGCGATGTTCGGGCTGGTGCCGGTGCGTTCGGGAACGGTGACGCTTCGGGGTGACGACATCACCGGCCTGCCCACCCACGAGCTCGTCGACCGGGGCGTCGGGTACGTGCCCCAACTCGCCAACGTGTTCCCGAGCCTCACGGTGGAGGAGAACCTGCGCATGGGTCTGTACCTGCGACCCAAGCACTGGCACGAGCGGTTCGAAGGCGTGGCCTCCCTGTTCCCCCTGCTCGCCGGGCGGCGCAAGCAACGCGCCGGCTCGCTCTCCGGGGGCGAACGCCAGATGGTGGCCATGGGCCGGGCGCTGATGATGGACCCGGCAGTGCTGTTCCTCGACGAGCCGTCGGCGGGCCTGTCGCCGGTGTTGCAGGACCAGGTGTTCGAGCGGGTCAAGGAGATCAACGGCGCGGGCGTGTCGATCGTGATGGTGGAGCAGAACGCCCGCCGCTGTCTCGAGATCGCCGACCGCGGGTATGTGCTCGACCAGGGTCGCAACGCCCACACCGGCCCCGGCGACGAGCTGCTCCACGACCCCAAGGTGGTCGAGCTCTACCTCGGGACGCTGGCCGAAGCCGCGACCGAATAGCGCACGCAAAGGAGCTGCCATCCTCCGCCAGGGGGCCGGGTCCCCCGGCCCCGGGACCGCCAGGTGCGTGCGGGAGCGGCGAGCGAAGCGAGCGACCAGAAAAGGAAGTGGGG
>JACDBD010000013.1 GCA_013695115.1 Actinomycetota bacterium
TCGCCTCGCGCTGGCAATCGATTGGCGTCCAGCGGGGCGGACAGCTGCTGCTCGGGGCCGTGGCGGTACTCGGCCTGGTCCTGCTCGGCATGGGCGTCGGCGACATCCTGACCACATAGCCCTCACCGGCAACACACGTATCGCGGGCCCCACCTAGACTTGCCCGCCATGCCTCGCCGCCAGGGCTGGCTCGCGGCGATCGCAACCATCGTCACCGGGTTGGGATCCTTCGCGCTCACGGGTCCACCCGCCGCCGCCGGTGATCCGGTCGCGGATGCCCGGGCCCGCCTCGAAGAGGCTCAGAGCGCCGCGGCCGCGGCGGCCGATCGCTACGAGGGCACGCTGTCGGAGCGGGACGCCACCCAGCAGGAGGTCGCCCGGCTCGAACAGGAGATCGTCACCGTCAAGGACGGGATCACGCTGCTCAAGGCGCGCCGGGCTGCGCTCAAGGAGCTCGTGAACGAGCGCGCCGCTGAGCTGTACCGCAACGGCGACCCGTCCGACGTCTTCGGCGGGCTCGACGACAGCAAGACCGCCGGCCGCCGCCGCAAGCTGGGACAGTCGGCCATCGAAGCCGACCTCGCCAGTGCCGAAGAGCTGGCAGGGGTCACGCAACAGCTGGAGATGAAGCAGACCGAGCTCGAGCAGACCCGCACCCAGCTCGAACAGAAGCGGGTCGAGCTCGACGCGCTGATCGTCCGGCTCGAAGGCGAACGAGCCGAGTTCGAGTCCAAGGTGGCGGAGGCCGACGCCGTGCTGGAGAAGGCCGAGGCCCTCGGCGCGCTGCTTGCGAGCGGCACCCCAGTGCTCGGCCAGTCGGTGCTGACGGCCGCCGACCTCGCCGGCTGGTACCGCACGACCGATTCGAAGGCCAACCTGTCGGACGGCCTGACCATCGACGGTCTCGCCATGCTCTTCATCGAGGAGGGCGCGGCCGAGAGCGTGCGGGGTGACGTCGCGTTCGCGCAGGCGTACCTCGAGACCGGTGGCTTCGCCTTCCCCGGCCACGGCCAGGTAAGCGTGGACGACCACAACTTCGCCGGACTGGGCGCGTGCGACTCGTGCGCGACCGGCCGGCGGTTCCCGACTGCGCGCGACGGCGTGCGGGCGCAGATCCAACACCTGCGCAACTACGCCGACGAGCAGTCGACCGCCGCCGCGCTGACCAATTCCCCGTCGCCCTACTGGTATGGCGCCGACCCCGCCACCGCCGCTCGCAACTTCGACACCTTCTACGCCAAGGGCTGGGCCCCCATCTGGGAGATGATGGGCAAAGGCAAGTGGGCCACCGACCCCAACTACGCCGGCAAGGTCATCGGCCTGTACGAGCGCATGGCCACCCACGCCATCGGCGGCTAGGTGTCGTCGCCAGAGACAGAGTCAGTCGATGCCGAGGATCGGGGCGAGGAACCGGCCGGTGTGGCTCTCGGGTGTCTTGGCCACCTGCTCGGGTGAGCCCTCGGCGATCACCCGGCCGCCGGCGTCGCCGCCCTCGGGGCCGAGGTCGATGATCCAGTCGGCCGATTTCACCACGTCGAGGTTGTGCTCGATCACGAGCACGGTGTTGCCGGTCTCGACCAGCCGCATCAGCACCCCGAGGAGCCGGCGCACGTCCTCGAAGTGCAGCCCGGTCGTCGGCTCGTCGAGGATGTAGACGGTCCGGCCGGTCGCGCGCTTCCCCAGCTCCGAGGCCAGCTTCACCCGCTGGGCCTCACCGCCCGAGAGCGTCGGAGCCGGCTGACCCAGCCGCACGTAGCCCAGCCCGACGTCGAACAGGCACTGGAGCTGGCGGGCGATCGTCGGCTGGTTGGCGAAGAACTCGAGCGCCTCCTCGATCGAGAGGTCGAGCACCTCGGCGATGTTCTTGTTCTTGAACGTGATGTCGAGCGTGTCGCGGTTGTAGCGGGCGCCCTTGCACACCTCGCAGGGCACGTACACGTCGGGCAGGAAGTGCATCTCGATCTTGATCGTCCCGTCGCCGGCGCACGCCTCGCACCGCCCGCCCTTGACGTTGAACGAGAACCGGCCCTGCTGGTAGCCCCGGATCTTCGCCTCCTGGGTCGAGGCGAACAGCGCCCGGATCTTGTCGAACACGCCCGTATAGGTCGCGGGGTTGGACCGGGGCGTCCGCCCGATCGGCGACTGGTCGATGTTGATCACCTTGTCGAGGAGCTCGGCGCCCTCGATCGTCTTGTGCCTTCCCGGCACCGTGCGCGACCGGTACACCTTCTGCATCAGGGCGTGGAACAGGATGTCATTGACCAGCGTCGACTTGCCGCTGCCACTGACGCCGGTGATGGCGACGAAGCACCCGAGCGGGAACTCGACGTCGATGTCCTGGAGGTTGTGCTCCCGGGCACCCCGCACCGTCAACCACGCCTCACCGGGCTGGCGCCGCATCTCGGGGATGGGGATCTCGCGCTCGCCGCTCAGGTACTGGCCGGTGATCGACCGGGGCTCGCCTAGAACGTCGTCGAGGCTCCCCGCCACGACAATCTCGCCGCCGTGCTCCCCCGCCCCCGGCCCGATGTCCACGACACGGTCGGCGCTTCGGATCGTCTCCTCGTCGTGCTCGACCACGATGACGGTGTTGCCGAGGTCGCGCAGTCGCACCATCGTGTCGAGTAGCCGGCGGTTGTCGCGCTGGTGGAGGCCGATCGACGGCTCGTCCAGCACGTAGAGCACGCCGACGAGCCCGCTCCCGATC
>JACDBD010000047.1 GCA_013695115.1 Actinomycetota bacterium
CCCCGGCCATCTCTCGGCTCGTCTTGGCGTCTCAGGCGTGCCTAGCCCGTAAACCGGGGCTGGCCCGTCACCGCCGAAGCGGGTGCAGCGCCCGCGCCACCCGGACCGCCAGGCCCGCCGGGACCGCCAGGCCCGCCGGGACCGCCGTTTACGGGCGGGCCACCGAGCACGTCGGGGCCGAACGCCGCGCACCGCGACTGCGACAGGATGATGTCACCGGACGCGAGGCCGGGTGCATTGACGATGATGTGCACGGCGTTGACGGTGATGCTGGTCTCGACTCCGGGATTGTTCACGACGATCTGCTCGTTGAGGATCACGGTCACGAGCCCGAGGAGGTCGATCGTGGTGTTGGGTGCCGGGTTCACCGCGATCGGAGCTCCCGCCACGGTTGCCCCGACGAGGGTGGAGGAGCCCGTCGACCCGTCACCATTCGAGGTGCACGTGCTGTTCACTGCAGTGGCGGTGAGAACTGAGCTCCCGATGACCGGGGCCAGGGCCGCCAGGACATTGGCGTTCGCGATCTCTGCCGAACTCGTCGCGAAGCCCTGGTGGGTCCCGAGGGACCCACCCTCGGTGCTCACCTCGAGAAGGCCGGTGGTCAGGACACCAGGCAAGTTCACGCTCGCAAGTGAGTCGGTGAACGGCCCTCCACCGGCCGCGGGCAACGTCACCGACGGCAGCGGACCCGACGACACAAGACCCTGGCCGAGGACGCTGATGTTGACCTGCTCGGCGAAGGCCCCACCGCCGACCGATGTGACGTCAGCCGAAGCCGACGGGACACCGGCGATTGTGGCCATCACTCCCGCGAGGAGCCCGACCGCGAGGCGCGCGCCCCAGCGGCGGCTCCGGCGAGGTCGAGTCGTCCGGTCTGTTACGTTCGTCATGTGGTCCTCCTGTTATGCGCGTCGCAACGCGTCCGGTACCCCGCCCGCTCAAATACTAGAACACATAATACTAGAACACGCTGAGCGAGCAGAGGCGGACCCTGCCTCGCCCAAATCCTATCACGGTGCTTGCGGGCGGTTGAGGTCGGCCCACAGAAGCCCACCAAAGAGACCACGACCTCCCGGTCGGCCAAGGTGTTGCGTCGGGCTGTCAAGAACGTCTCGATTCGTTCAGATGACGAATCGCTCGGGAGATGCCATGGATTCCCCGTGGACGACTGGTTCCAGCCTGATATCGAGATCGACGGGCGCGCGCGGCACCTGATCGAGACCGTGATCATGGTCTTGTGGCGGGCACGCTCGCCGAAGAGAAGAGGATGCTCCTCGACCGCCGAGCAGCTCGAGGCCGTGTCCGCCTCCGACCTGCGCAGCGTGACCGACCTGGCACTCCGGTCCTCGGGCAGTGCTGAAGAAGCTGAGGCCTATGTCGAGTGGCTACGTCGCCGCACCCCTGCGCGGGTTCTTGCCGCCCGGCCACAAGGGAAAGGCAGGCTAGATGGCGTCGATCACGAAGAGGCCGGACGGACGGTGGCGCGCCCGCTACCGCGACCCGAGCGGGCGAGAGCGGGCAAAGCACTTCGCCCGCCGGGTCGACGCAGAACGGTGGCTCGATGGGATGCGTGGCGATCTCACCCGCGGCGAGTACCTCGATCCGGACGCGGGAAGGGTCACAACGGGAGCGTGGGCAACGCGGTGGCTCGAGACGGTCCGCCCACCGACGCTGAAACCGTCGACGTTCGCGTCGTACGAGGACCTGCTGCGGTCGCGCATCCTCCCTCGGTTCGGCAAGACGATGGTGAGCGAGGTCCGGGCGAGCGACGTGCAGGAATGGCTCGGTGAACTCACCGCCGAAGGCTTGTCGGCGTCGCGGGTTCGCAAGTGCGCTGCTGTGTTGAAGATGGTGATGGACGCCGCGGTGCGCGACAACATGATCCGCCACAACCCGGTGATTGGGGTGAAGCAACCGCGGCTCGAGCGACACGAGGCCGCGTACTTCACGCCCGACGTTGTCGACGCGATCGCGGCGGCCATGCCCACCGACGAGTACCAGCTGTTGATCCGGGTTCTCGGTGTCGGCGGGCTGCGGTTCGGCGAAGCAGCTGGGCTGACCCGAGAGCACGTCGACCTGGTGGCGAAGCGACTCCTTGTGCGCGAGTCGCTCACCGAAGTCGCTGGGCGGCTGGTGCGCACCAGCACCAAGACGTACCAGCACCGACAAGTGCCGCTCCCGCCGAGCATGGCACTAGCGATGAGCGTCCACTTAGAGGGCACCGAGGACCGCGAGGGCGCGCCGGTGTTCCGGGCGCCCGAGGGTGGGCAGCTGCGCTATCGGGCGTTCCACGGCCGCGTCTGGAAGCCGGCGCTCCAGCGCCTCGGCCTGCCGCACGCCGGCTTGCACGTCCTGCGCCACTCGGCGGCGGCTCGGATGATC
>JACDBD010000077.1 GCA_013695115.1 Actinomycetota bacterium
ACGGTCACGATCGGCGGACGCGACGACCTGCTGCGCGCGGAGGTGCGGATCGACGCGCTGTCCTTCGTCGAGCGCGCACCCGCGCCCGACCGATCGGTGCTGGTTCAGGTGCGCGCCCACGGAACCCCGGTCGGCGGTCACCTCGACGACGACCGCGTGCGCTTCGACGAGCCCCAGCCGCGGGTGGCGCCGGGGCAGGTGGTCGCGCTCTACGACGGCGACACGCTGCTGGGCGGCGGCATCGCCGCCTGACCCGTCAGGCGGTTGGCACCGGGATCCGACGTTGCGCCGCTTCGGCGAGGAGCTCGCCGCTCCGCACCGCCGCGAACCGCAGCTCGGTCGTGGTCGCAGGGACCGAACCCCGGACGCCGCGCCGGGTGGCGAGAAACTCGGTCTCGCGGCCGAGGGTGAGCGCCAGCGAGTCGGCCAGCGCACCCAACCGCAGGTCGACCACCCCTGCGTGGACGCGCTCGCTCGGGTCCGCGGCACGCAGCGAGGCGATGTGCTCCCGCAGGAACAGCACCGGATCGGGAAGCGTGAGGGGATCGACGACGACCAGGCCCGCCGGCACCAGCACCACCCAGCGACGCGAGAGCCCGTGGAGGGCGCGCACCATCAGCGCGGCCACCGGGATGCCCACCACCAATGCCAGCGCGCCCACGACCGGCCGGTCGGCCGCCACCAGCAACGGCCCCGCGGCGATACCCGCCCCGACGAGCAGCGGCGCCGGCGGCAGCGGGCCCAGCAACAACACGCGCGGGGTCTTCAACGGGAACCGGCGCTCGTCGCCGTAGGCGACGCCGTTGGCGGCCGCCATCGCGACCCCGGGCGTCACGGCGAGGACGACCGCCGCGCCGGTCACCACGATCGCGGCGACGGCCGTCACGCCGGCAGCGTCACCGAAGATCGCGGCGACGACCGCCAGAACGAAGAACCCGGGGGCGGCGACCCGGACCGCGGTCAGCGCGACGGGACGCGGCGTGAGCACCCCCGTGAGCACGACGCCCCACGCCGACCACAACAGCACGGCCGCGACGATCTGCGGCCCGGTCGACCAACCGTCCAGCGCGTCGGCGGCCGCCGGGCCCGCGGTGATCGGCAGTGACGCCCACGCGATCCGGAGCAACCAGACGCTCACGTGGTTGACCCCAGGAATCCGGGCGGCCCCGGCTGGAAGCGCGTCACGGCGCCGACCGTATACTGCGCCCCCCATGGTCCGGACCGCTCACGCGCCTGCGCTCGTCCCCGCGCTCGCCACCGGTATCGGAAGCCTGCCCCACGACGATCCCCGGGCCGCGGCGGACGTCGTGCTCCGTCATCACCCGCGTCTGCCCGCCGCGCCGCAGTTGCCGGCGCGCACGCCGCTCGAAGGCCTCGTCGCCCAGTGGGCGCGCGCGCTTCCCGAGGTCTCGGTGCGCGACGACGGGACCGTGGTCATCGACGACCGGGGGTCGTTCGAGCCGCCGGTGCCGTCGTTCGACTCCGAGGCCCACGGCGGTCTGCTCGCGTTCCTCGATGTCGCCGCGTCGACCGGTGAGGAACCGCCGGCCCGGGTCAAGGTGCAGATCGCCGGCCCGCTCACGCTCGGGCTGGCGTTACACCGTGCCGGCATGCCAGTCGAGCGCGCCTTCCGACGGGGCGGTGAGGCCGCCCGGAGCTGGGCGATCGCGGTCGAGGAGCTGGTCGAGGAACGCCTACCCGGTTCGTCGTTGCTCCTGTTCTTCGACGAGCCCGCGTTGGTGACGTGGCGACGTCATGAGGGCGTGCTCGATCGCGAGACGGCTACCGACGTGCTCTCGGGTGCGCTGGCGGCGCCGGGGTGCATGACCGGCGTGCACGTCTGCGGCGCGGGCGACCGTCGCCTCGCGCTCGAGGCGGGACCGCAGGTGATCGGGGTCGAGGTCGGGAGCGATCTCGTCGCCGACGCCGACGTGATCGCCCGTCACCTCGATGCCGACGGTTGGGTGGCGTGGGGGGCGGTGCCGACCGACCGACCGGTGGGCGAGTCGGTCGAGCCGCTCTGGCGCGCACTGGTCAGCGTGTGGTGCGAGCTCACGCGGCGCGGCTGCGATCCGGTGCGCCTCCGCACCCAGAGCCTGGTCACGCCGGCGTGCGGGCTCGCCGGGCACGGGCGCAGTCAGGCCGAGCGCTCCCTGCGCCTCGCCCGGGCGGTGGCTGACCGCGTGCACGACCAGGCGGTGGCAGCCCGGCTGACACTGGGCGCGTAGTGGCGTCGCGCACGCCGCGCTGCATCAACTGCGGCACGCCACTCGGGCCGGGCGTGGGCAAGTGCCCTACGTGCGGGACCGAGGCCGACACCGGTCCGGTCACCGCCGAGGTGGTCGAGGAGCCCACCGCTCCCGGCGCGACGCGAGCCGGGGATGTGACCGAGACGGAGGCCGTTCCCGCCGTCGAGCGCACCCAGGCGGCCCCGCCGGTCGTCGGGCCGCCACCGCGCAGTCCCGGAGAGGATCGGGGCACCTTCCTCCGGCGCCGAATCGTCGCCGTCCTGGTCGTGGTCATCGTCGTGTGCATGGTCGTTCTCGGCGCGTTGGCATTCCTCGGGGGCGACGACGGTGGCGACGACCCGACATCAACGTCGTCGTCGACGAGTACGTCGAGCACGACGACCACGACGGTCGCGCCGACGACCCGGGCCACGATCCCGGCGACCGCCCCACCCACGGCACCTCCGCCCACGTCGCCGCCCACCCCGCCGCCCACCGTGATCACGATCCCGCCCACCCCGCCGCCCACCGTGATCACGATCCCGCCCACGACCGTGCTGCCTCCGGTCACCTGAGCCGGGGGAGCAGCGCGGCGCGATCGGACCGGGTCACGGGTTCGGTGACCCCAGCGGCCCCGTCCCCGCGCCGGCGGGTGCCTGGTCGACGCTGATCAACTCCTCGCGACCACCGCCACCGGACACACCCAGCACGAGCACCGGGCCCACGTTCTTGGCGTAGAGCTTGTACTCGAGCACGTCGGGCTCGATCGTGATGGTGTCCTTGGTCAAGAGCACCTTCTTGAAGAGGCCGAACGGCACCTCGGCCATCTCCTTGGTGCTCAGGACCTCGCCGTTGTCCTCGGCCTCGCCCTTGTAGTACTCCTGGCGGTACTTCAGTCCCGGCCGCGGCTCGGCGGGCATGGCGATGCCGGCCTCGGCCCCGTCGACGCCGGCCTCGAAGGACCCGCTCTTCGTCGTGATCTGGCCGTTCTCGAACTCGGCGGTGTCTTCGCCGAGGTACCAGACGTTGCCGTCCTTATCCTGGGCGTACCAGTCGAAGGTGTCCTCGATGAGTTGACCATCCTGGGTCACGGTGTCGCGCACCACGCGAGCCGTGATGCCGTTGGCGATCTTCTTCGTCTCGGTCGTCACGACCACCACGACCTGGAGCTCCTTGCCCTCCTCGTCGACCTCGCGGTACGTCCAACGGGTGCCGGGGGTCATGGGCCAGTACGGGTTGTCGATCTCGGTCGTGAAGTCGGCCGGGTCGAGCTCGACCGGCTCGGCGCCCCGCGGGAGATCGGATCCGCCGGACGCGCCGGCCGACCCGCCGGCCACGAGCAGGAGAGCGATGGTGACGGCGACGGAGATGACGACGGTGGCGGCTCGCGCCGTCCGTCGGTGGAACTTCGAGACTTGCGATGGGTTTTCCTGAGTCAGTGTCATGGAGCGCATCATGAACGGCCGGTGCTGAACCGCCGCTGAACCGAGGCTGAAAGTGCGTTCAGCGGGGCAAGTACCCTCGGCCCCATGCCGGTTCCGCCGGAGATCGAGGCCCGCGTCGGCGAGCTCCGAGAGCAAGTGGCGTACCACCGCGATCGCTACTTCGTCGAGGACGCGCCCGAGATCTCCGACGCCGAGTTCGACGAGCTCTACCGCGAGCTCGAGCAGCTCGAGGCCGAGTTCCCCGAACTGGTCACACCCGACTCACCCACCCAGCAGGTCGGTGGGGCGGCGGCATCGACGTTCGCTCCGGTCGAGCACGTCATTCCGATGTTGTCGCTCGACAACGCGTTCACGCTGGAGGACCTCCTCGCCTGGGGTAAACGCATCGAGCGTCAGGTCAGCGACCCGGTGGCGTTCGTGTGCGAGCCGAAGATGGACGGTCTCGCGATCTCGTTGCTCTACGAGCAGGGCCAGCTCGTGCGGGCCGCGACCCGCGGGAACGGGTTCACCGGCGAGGACGTCACCGCCAACGTGCGCACCATCAAGTCGGTCCCGAGGAAGCTGAAGGGCGAGGCGGTGCCGGAGCGGTTGGAGGTGCGGGGCGAGGTGTTCATGCCCCTGGCCGCGTTCGAGGGGCTCAACCGGCGTCAGGGCGAGGCCGGCGCCCGCTTGTTCGCCAACCCGCGCAACGCCGCTGCCGGCAGTCTGCGCCAGAAGGACCCGAGCATCACTGCGTCGCGAGCGCTCGACATCTTCTGCTACCAGCCGGGGGTGAAGGAGGGTGGACCCCGGCTGCGAACCCACTGGGAGACCCTCGACTGGTTGCGCGACCTCGGGTTCCCGGTGAACCCGCGCATCGAGCGCTTCGAGTGGCTCGACGATGTGTACGCGTTCAGCGAGTCGATGCTCGAGCACCGCCACGACCTCGGCTACGAGGTCGACGGCGTGGTGGTCAAGGTGGATGACCTCGGCCAACGGGAAGAGCTCGGCGCGACCAGCAAGGCCCCGCGCTGGGCGATCGCCTACAAGTTCCCGCCCGAGGAGAAGACCACGAAGCTCCTCAAGATCATGGTGAGCATCGGCCGGACCGGTCGTGCCACCCCGTTCGCGCAGATGGAGCCGGTCTTCGTGGGAGGGTCGACGGTCCAGATGGCGAGCCTCCACAACCAGGACGAGGTGGCCCGCCGTGACGTGCGCGAGGGCGACACGGTGATCGTGCGCAAGGCCGGTGACGTGATCCCCGAGGTCGTGGGGCCCGTCGTCGCCAAACGAAAGAAGAACGCGCGCCGCTGGAAGTTCCCGAAGCAGTGCCCCGCGTGTGGCCAGCCGCTCGTCCGGGTCGAGGGCGAGGCCGCCACCAACTGCGTCAACGTCGACTGCCCGAACCAGCGGTGGGGTCGCATCGTGCACTTCGCCGCCGCGATGGAGATCGACGGTCTCGGCGAGGAGCGCGTGCGTCAGTTCATCGAGGCCGGTCTGCTCGCGGACGCCGGCGACCTGTACTCGCTCACGGTCGAGAAGCTGGTGCCGCTCGAGCGCATCGGTGAACGGTCGGCGCAGCTGCTCGTCGACAACGTCGAGAAGTCGAAGGCGCAGTCGCTGGTCCGGCTGCTGGTGGCGCTCGGGATCAACAACGTCGGCCCGGCGGCGGCCCAGGACCTCGCCCGCGAGCTCGGGCATCTCGACCGCATCGCGAGCGCGTCACAGGAGGAGCTGGTCGCGGTCGACGGCGTCGGTCCGATCCTCGCCCAGAGCGTCCAGGAGTTCTTCGCCCGGCCCCGCAACCTCGAGGTCATCGAGAAGCTCCGGAAGGCCGGCGTCAACTTCGAGGGGCCGGTCCGGGCGACGGTCCCCGAAGAGGAGCAGACCCTCGCCGGCCTGACCGTCGTGCTCACGGGTGGTCTCGAGCGTTTCAGCCGCGACGAGGCCCAGGCCGAGATCGAGGCCCGGGGCGGCAAGGTGACGAGCAGCGTGTCCAAGAAGACGAGCTACGTCGTCGCAGGCGAGAATCCCGGGACGAAGCTGGCCAAGGCGGAGCAGCTGGGCGTGACCGTGCTCGACGAGGACGCACTCGTGAAGCTGTTGGAGACAGGGCAGGTCTAAGGCCTGCCATCCTCCGGCTTGCTGCTGCGATTGCGCGGGAGCGGCGAGCGTCCCGAAGGGCGGCGGCAGGTACCCTGCCGCCGAGCGAGTGCGACCAGAGGAGAAGCCATGGTCGATAAATCCGCGGTCGGTCTGAAGGACGAGCCGTTCGAGATGGTGGTCGAGCGGGGGAAGGTGCGTGAGTTCGCGATCGCGACGAAGTCATCGAACCCCGCGTACCTCGACGACCCCCAGCCGGTCTCGCCGCCGACGTTCCTGGTCACGTCGACGTTCTGGACCCCCGCGTCGATGCGGCCGGGGGGCTCGCTGTTCAAGAAGGTGAATCTCGACATGCGGCGGGTCCTCGACGGCGGGCGCGAGTTCGTGTTCCACGGGCCGCCACCCCGGGCCGGCACCAAGCTGATCGCGCAGAACCGGGTCGAGGACATCTACGAGAAAGAAGGCAAGCGCGGCGGCACGATGACGTTCGTCGTTACGGTGCAGGAGTTCCGCGACGAGCGCGGCGAGCTTGTGGCCGAGATGCGCTCGACCGCGATCGAAACGGGACGGCCTCCGAAGGAGGACAAGTGATGGGTGTGACCTGGGACGACCTCGAGGAGGGCGCGACCACCGAGCCGCTCGTCGTCGGGCCGCTCACGCGGACCGACTTCGTGCGCTACCAGGGCGCGTCGGGCGACTTCAATCCCATCCACCACGACGAGGAGTACGCCAAGGCCGCCGGGTTCCCCACCGTGTTCTCGGTCGGGATGCTCCAGGCCGGGATCCTGGCGACGTTCGCCACCGACTGGCTCGGGCCCGAGAACGTGCGCACGTATGGGTTCCAGTTCCGTGAGCAGGTGTGGCCGGGCGACACCCTGACCTGTCAGGGCGCGGTGACCAAGCGTTATGAGGCCGACGGCGAGCGCCGCGTCGACCTCGAGCTCACCTGCACGAAGCAGGACGGTGGCACCGCGATCAAGGGCAACGCGACGTTCGTG
>JACDBD010000080.1 GCA_013695115.1 Actinomycetota bacterium
GGTCACCTTGGCCTGCGACCGGCTCGAGGATGAGGTCGGCCTGCCCCGGTTTCGCTTGGGCTAGACACGGGCCGTGCGCGTCCGGACGGCTCTGCTCGCGGCGGTACTGGTGTCGGCGGGGCTCACGAGCTGCGCGTCGGGCGATTCCCTCGACCTCCGGCCCAACGTCGTCGTGATCATGACCGACGACCAGACCGTCGAGTCGATGCGGGTGATGCCGAACGTGCGCGACCTGCTGGCGGAGCACGGGGTCACGTTCACGAACAGCTTCGCCTCGTACCCGCTCTGCTGCCCGTCGCGCGCCACCCTGCTCACCGGCCAGTACGCCCACAACCACGGCGTGCTCGGCAACGAGCCGCCGAACGGAGGGTACGGAGCCTTCGAGGACGAGCGGACGACCCTCCCGGTCGCGCTGCAGGACGCGGGCTACACGACCATCCACATCGGGAAGTACCTCAACCGCTACGGCTTGGCTAACCCGCGCCGGGTGCCCCCGGCCTGGGACGATTGGCGCGGGCTCGTCGGCGACTCGGTGTACGAGTACCTCGGCTTCACGCTGAACAACAACGGGGCGTTGCGGTACCAGCCGCCGGAGCGCGGCTATCAGACCGACGTGCTGACTCGCCTGGCCACCGACACCATCCGTCGCGAGTCGGACGACGGGCCGTTCTTCCTCAACCTCGCGTACGTCGCCCCCCACCGGGCCCTCGACCGTCGCCTGGCCCGACCGGCGGCGCGCCATCAGGGGACGTTCGCGACCGAGCCGCTCCCCATGCCGGCGTCGTTCAACGAGGCCGACGCCAGCGACAAGCCCCCGCGCCTCGCCGCCCAACCACCGTTCACCCCGGCCGAGGTCGACCTGATCACCCGCCGCTACCGCAGCCGGCTCGAGAGCCTGCTGGCGGTCGACGAGGGGGTGGCCGCGGTCGTGCGGGCGCTGAGGAAGACTGGTGAGCTCGACAACACGCTCATCGTGTTCACGTCCGACAACGGATTCCTCCAGGGTGAGCACCGGGTGGCGTCGGGCAAGGTCTTCCCCTACGAGCCCTCGATCCGGGTGCCGCTCGTCGTGCGCGGGCTCGGCGTCGCGTCCGGTGCCGCCAGCGACGCGCTCGTCGCCAACGTCGACCTCGCGCCGACCATCCTGGCCTTCGCCGGGGCCGAGTCGTTGCGGCGGATGGACGGCCGCTCGCTCGAGGAGCTCCTCGACCGGCCGAATCGCGACCAGCGCGACCGGCCCGTGCTGCTCGAGGCGTTCGACGCCCGTTCCGGTGCCTACCAGGGGGTGCGCACCCGGCGGTACGTGTACGTCGAGTACACAGACGGCGGGCGCGAGCTGTACGACCTGCGCGCCGACCCCGACCAGCTCGAGAACCGCGCCGGCGACCCGACGATGGCGACGGTCGAGGCCCGGATGGCGCGAACACTGGCACGGCTGCGGGACTGCGCCGGCGGCGAGTGCCGCTGATCGAGGTTGGCACGTTCACGGGCTACTCCGCCCTCGCCATCGCCCGGGGACTGCCCGACGACGGTCGCCTGCTGTGCTGCGACGTGAACGAGGAGTGGACCGCCATCGGCCGCCAGCACTGGGAGAAGGCCGGCGTCGCGTCGAAGATTGAGTTGCGCCTCGCCCCCGCGCTCGACACGCTCCGGTCGCTACCCCGGGACGAGGTGTACGACCTCGCGTTCATCGACGCCGACAAGCCCAATTACCCGAACTACTACGAAGAGGTTCTGGCCCGGACGCGCCCCAACGGTGTCATCCTGGTCGACCACGTCCTCTTGATGGGCGAGGTCGTGAACCCCGAGGCGAACGACGAGGGGACGCTCGCCATCCGCGCCTTCAACGACATGGTCGCGGCCGACGTCCGCGTCGACGCCGCCATGCTCGCGATCAGCGACGGGCTGACGCTCGCCCGCAAGCGTTAGGCAGGCGCGAGAGGTCGCAGCTCGATGCTGCCGTCGGGGCGGTCGACCACGAGGAACACCTCGACGTCGTTGGCACCGTCGCGCCAGAGGAAGTCGGGGGTGATCACTGAGAAGCCCACCCCCGGCGTCTCTCGCAACACTCGGGTCGTGGCGCCGATGGTCCCGTTGACCGCCACCGCGAGCAAGTCGCCCGCTGCGGGCGCGACGCCGTCGACCGTGCCCCAGACGGCGCCGGGGACCTTCCCGTCCGACGGCGACGCGTTCGCGAAGCGCCCGGTCTTGCCGAGATCGACCGAACCTGCCGGCGCGCTCGAGACCCCTTGGTCGGCGACGTTCGTCCCCACCAGCTCGGGACGGGGCCCGGCCCGGTACACCGCCCACTTCGGATCGCCTCCCGGCGGCAGGAACCGGTCGATGGCGTGCTCAGCCAGATCGGCGTTGCCGGCGGCGGCGTCGACCGGCCGGCGGGTACCCGGCTCCTCCACCCCGCTGTCGCTCCACGAGTTCAGGAACTCCTTGGTGGCGGCCGGGCGCTCCTTGGTCCCGACGGCCGAGATCCCGTCGACGCCCCACGGCAGTTCGACGCCGGCGAGGTCGGCGATCGTGGGCACGAGGTCGATCGTCTGCACGTTGCGGTCGCTGACCGCGCCCGCCTCCAGCCCGGGCGCGCGGATGAACAGCGGAACCCACAGGAGCTCGGGCCAGCTCGGCTGGATGGCGTCGGCGTCGCCGGCCCGGCTGCTCTGCCCCGGTGTGTAGGCGATGCCGTGATCGGCGGCCACGACCACGACCGCCTCGTCCCAGACGCCCTGCTTCTTCAGCCGGTCGATGAACCGGCCCACGAGCTCGTCGGCGTACTGGAGCTGGAGCAGGTGCCGCTGCCGCTGCGTCGTCACCAGCGCGGCGTCAGTCGTCCAGGTGTCGCCGTTGCCACCGCCGCGTCCACCGGGGATCCCGCGCCAGTCGTAGGTGACGCCCGACGGGTAGTACCGGCTCGGCCCGTGGGGGAGCAGGAGATGGAGGAAGTCGAGCGACGGGCCACCGCCCGGCTCGATGCCCTCGAGGAACTCCTCGAAGCGCGCCGGCGTGTTCGCCCGGGCGGCCTGCCGAGCCTGCCGGCGGAAGTGCGTGTCGCCTTGGTCGGCGATCGGCTCCTCGAGCGTCTCGGTCGGGTTGGTGGTGCTCTCACCGGGCGACGACACGTCCGCCCACACACCGCGGGCGTCGTCGAGCAGGTTCGACGTCGGCGCCGACTGGTCGGCCCCGCGGGGGCAGACCGCGAGCGGGCACAAGCGCGTGATCGTCTCGTCGGCTTGGATGTCGTAGCCGCCCTCGAGCCAGGTGAACAGGTTCTCGGGGTAGGCGCCCGAGACCGGGATCTCCCGTCCGTCGGGGTAGCGCCCGGTGAGGATCGCGGGCAGGGCGTAGAACGTCCGCAACGCGACCGTGGTCGTGTTTCGGTACCAGGTGCTCGACGCCCCGAGTTCGGCGAAGTTGGGGAAGAGCTCGGCATCCATCGTCCCGTCCGACCGCATGATCGACGCCAACGGGAGCTCGTCGAGGAGGAACATGACGACCGGCGGGGCGCCGTCGACCTCCACGTCGGCGGCCGCGCTCGCGTTGCCGGTACGCACGAGGTCGGCCGCCGGCGACGCCACCAGGAACAGCAC
>JACDBD010000103.1 GCA_013695115.1 Actinomycetota bacterium
GTCGTCACCACCGGCGACGGGGACACCGTCCTGGCGACGCGCAACGCCGACGCCCCGCTGCTCCCGGCGTCGAGCCAGAAGCTCTTCACCGCGGTGGCCGCGCTGACCGTGCTGGGACAGGAACATCGCTTCGAGACGACGGCGGTGGCACCGGCGGCGCCGAGCGACGGCGCCGTCGAGCAGCTGTGGCTGGTCGGATCGGGCGATCCGGTGCTGGCGACACCGGAGTTCGCTGCCGAGCTCGCGACCGAGCCCTTCTACGAGGGGACCGACGTCGTGCTGACGCCGATGGCGGACCTGGCCGACGCGATCGTGGCCGCGGGCGTGCGCCGCATCCCGGGCGGGATCCACGGCGACGACACGCGCTACGAGATGGTGCGCTACCTCCCGACGTGGCGGGACACGTACCGGACCGACGGCCAGATCGGTCCGCTCGGAGCGCTGACCGTCAACGACGGGTTCAGCGCGTTGAACCCGGAGCCGGTCCCGGTCGAGGATCCGGCGCTGTTCGCGGCGCTGGAGCTCACCCGGCTGCTCGTCGCGCGCGGCGTCGAGATCGGCGGCAGCCCCGGGCACTCCGAGGCACCCTCCGACGCCGCGGTCGTAGGTTCGGTGCAGTCCCGGCCGCTCGGCGACATCGTGGGCGGACTGCTGCGCTCGAGCGACAACCTCACCGGCGAGCTCCTCACCCGCGAGATCGGCGTGCGCGCCAGCAACGACGGCACCACCACGGCCGGCACCCAGGCGATCGTCGCGACGCTCGAACAGCTCGGCGTGCCGACCGAAGGGCTGACGCTCATCGACGGCTCGGGCCTCGACCGCGGCGATCAGGCCACGTGCACGCAGCTGATCGCGACGCTCGACCTGGGCGAGTTGCCGGGCCTGCAGATCCTGTGGGACAGCCTGGCGGTGGCGGGGGAGACGGGGACGTTGCGCGATCGCTTCGCCGGCTCACCCCTCCGGGGGCGGTTGCGGGCCAAGACGGGCGCGCTCATGGGTGTCACCGCGCTCACCGGCCTGCTCGACGTCGGCCGGCCCTTGCGGTTTGCGTTCCTCGCGTCGGGGGGATTCACCGAGGGTGAGGGCATCGCCTTGCGGGAGCGGGTGGCGGCGATCATCGCCGAGTTCCCGAGCGCGCCGCCCGGCGACGCGCTCGTGCCCCCTCCCGCGCCGCCGACCAGCGGGTAGCGTCTCCTTCCTGTGAACGGGACCGATGACCACACCCGACCGGAGGCTGCCGCGGCCGGCCCCACGCCGCCGCTGCCCCAGCTCGTCGTCGAGCTGCGCGACCTGATCGTCGAGTACTTCAAGCAGGAAACCCTCGTCCCGCTCCGGCAGCTGAAGCGCTACGTCGGCTTCGGCCTGCTCGGCGCGTTCCTGCTCGGCTTCGGGGCGGTGTTCCTCGGGCTCGCCGGCCTGCGGGCCCTGCAGGCCGAGACCGACACCGCCCTGACCGGGAACTGGTCGTGGGCGCCGTACGCCATCATGGTGGTCGTGCTGCTCGTCGCCGGGTACATCACCTGGCGGGCGAGAGGCGCGGTACGACGACGGAGGGACGAGCGATGAGCACTGCAGCAGGGCCGAGGGAACGACCGATCACCCGCGACGACCTCGCGGCGAAGTTCGGGGAGATCCGTGGGGCCACCGAGTCCGGAGGGGGCACCGCCAAAGGCGTCGGGCTCGCCGTCGGCGTCGCGGTCGCCGTCGGAGTGGTCGCGGTCGCCTACTTCCTCGGGAACCGCCGCGGCCGCAAGCGGCGGACCGTCGTCGAGGTCAAGCGGGTCCGATGACCGCCGTCGGTCGGCTGGCCCGTACCGGCCTGCGCAAGGGCCTCTTCGAAGGTTCGCGCCCGTGGCTCTACACCGGGATCGCCGCGGTCGCGGTGCGCGTCCTGGCGCGCTTCCGCGAGAAGGATCAAACCGTGTACTCGGGAGAGCTGAAGGCGGGCCAGCGGCTCGAGATCCGGGTCATCCCACCCGACGCGCGCTGACCGAAGCGGCCCGGGAGCCGGCGATGCCGGCCAGTAGCCTGGCGCGGTTGTGAGGGTCCTCCTGCGCAACCCGCGCCGCGAGGTCGAGGTTCCGGGGCCGCTCACGGTGGCAGCCCTGCTCGCTCGACTGGATCTCAACCCCGAGTCGGTCCTCGTCATCTGCGGCGACACGCTCGTGACTCGGGACGCGCGGCTCGCCGACCGCGACACCGTCGAGATCCGTCCGGTGATGTCGGGAGGCGCCGCGTGAAGTGCCGCGTCTGCCGCGGGCCCGCGGTGATCGACATCCGGCGTCACAACGCCGCGTTCTGCGACCAGCACTTCCTGCACCACTGCCGGGAGCAGGTGCGCCGAGCAGTGAAGGACCACCAGATGCTCCTCGAGGACGACCGGGTGCTGGTGGCGGTCTCGGGGGGGAAGGACTCGCTCGCGCTGTGGGACCTTCTCGTCGAGCTCGGGTACGACGCCGACGGGCTGTACCTCGGGCTCGGGATCGGCGACTACTCGGACCGTTCGACCGACGCTGCCCGCGCCTACGCGGCGGAGCGGGGACACAAGCTACACGAGGTCGACCTCGCCGCCGACTACGGCTACGACATCCCGAGCGCGGCGGCGGCAACCCACCGGGCGCCGTGCGGCGCGTGCGGCCTGTCCAAGCGCCACCTCTTCAACACGGTCGCGATCGAGCGCGGCTACGACGTCGTCGCCACCGGCCACAACCTCGACGACGAAGCCGCCGTGCTCCTCGGAAACGTCATGCGGTGGGAGACGGGCTACCTGGGGAGACAGCAGCCGGTCCTTCCCGACGCGCCCGGCTTCGTCCGCAAGGTGAAGCCGCTGATCCGCTTGGGTGAGCGCGAGATGGCCGCCTACTGCGTGCTGCGCGGCATCGACTACATCGTCGAGGAGTGCCCCATGGCCGAGGGGAACCGCCATCTCGGCTACAAGGAGGTGCTGAACGCGCTGGAAGACCGGTCGCCGGGCACCAAGTCCGCGTTCGTCTTCGGCTTCCTCGACCGGGTGCACGAGCGCTTCGCCGGCGACGCCGGCGCCGAGCGCGCCGAGCTCGGCGAGTGCTCGGTGTGCGGGTCGCCGACCACCGGCGACGTCTGTGCCTTCTGTCGCCTGCGCGAACGCGCCGGCGGGGGGTAGAGGAAGTGGCCCGTCGGTTCGCCGCCGGTGACCGCGCGCTGCTGGTCGACGCCAAGCGGCGGCGTCACCTCGTCACGCTGGCGGAGGGCGGCCAGTTCCACTCGCACGCCGGCGTGATCGACCACGACG
>JACDBD010000105.1 GCA_013695115.1 Actinomycetota bacterium
GCCTGGAGCCGGGTGATGGCGGTCAGGCGCCGGGCGTGCTCCTCCCCGTAGTAGGCGGTACGGCCCCGGACCCGGGGCGGCGGCAGGAGGCCGGCGGTCTGGTGGGCCCGGATGGTCCGCACCGTCACCCCCGTGCGGCGGGCGAGCTCGTCGATGGGCACGCCGAGGGTTGCACGTCTCATCGTTACATCATATCGTGCAAGCATGGCGTCCCGCGGAACGCTCCCGGACGAACGGGTGAGCGAGGTCAGCCGCCGGCTGCGGTCGCGCTGCGACGCCATCCTGGGCGCGGTCTGGTTCATGCCCGAAGCCCGGGGCCCGTTCCCGACCCTGGCCGCCCGGGTCGCTTGTCTCGGCCGGGTCCGGGGCGAGGTCGCGGCCGCGCTCCTGGCGCCCCTCCACCCGGCCTCGATCGCGTCAGAGGTCGACGACGCCTGGCGCACCACCGATCCCGAGACGCTGCTGGCCCGGCGGCTCGACGGGGCGACGCGGTACCTCGCCGGCGCCGTCGGCGACCAACCCGACGGCATCGACCGGGCGGTCGCGGTCCTGCGGCACACGGTCGAAGCCGGGCCACGGGCAGGCCATCCCGTCTTCGCCGGGCTGCGATCGCTCGCCTGGCCCGGCACGCCACTCGGCGACCTGTGGCGGGCCTCCGACATGGTCCGCGAACGGCGCGGCGATTCCCATCGCAACGCCTGGACCGCCGCCGGGCTCAGCTCAGTCGAGATCCAGCTCCTGACCGAGCGGTGGCGAACCCGCACCAACCCCGGCTCGACCACCGCCGACCACATGGGATGGACCGTCGACGAGATCGGCTCGGCCCTCGATCGCCTCGCGGGCGAAGGCTGGGTCGACGCCGCCGGCGAGCTCACCGACGCCGGCCGGGCGTTCCGCGACGAGGTCGAGCTCGCCACCGATCGCCAGGAGCGTCCGCTGGTCGAGGCGCTCGGCGACGACGTCGACGAGCTGTTCGAGCTCCTCGCCCCGTGGGCGAGAGCGGTGGTAGCAAGTGCCACATGAGTGATGATCAGAAGGTCGTCGACGCGCTCGACGAGGAGTGGCAGTCGATCGACAAGCTCTGCGATGGACTGACCGAAGCCGAGTGGAAGACCGAGACCGAGTGCCCGGGCTGGAGTGTGCAGGACAACGTCGCCCACCTGATCGGCATCGAGTCGGTGATCATGGGCCGCCCGCCGCCCGACCACACGCCGCCCGACCTGCCGCACGTGAAGAACGACATCGGCAAGTCGAACGAGGTGTGGGTCGACGCCCGCCGGGCGCGCCCCGGCCCCGAGGTGCTCGACGAGTTCCGCGCGGTCGCCCGCGAGCGCATCGACACCCTGCGGGGGATGAGCGACGACGACTTCTCCGCCGAGTCGTGGACGCCTGCCGGCCCCGGGACGGTCCGCGACCTCCTCCCGTTCCGCATCTTCGACTCCTGGGCGCACGAGCAGGACATGCGGCGCGCGCTCAGCAAGCCCGGCCACCTCGACGGTCCCGCGGCCGAGCTGTCACTCGGCCGGCTCACGGGCGCGCTCCCGTTCGTCGTAGGGAAGAAGGTCAAGCCCCCCGACGGCGCCACCGTCGTCTTCGACTGGGACGGCAACACCACCGCGATCACGATGGACGGCGGCCGGGCCAAGCCCCTCGACCCGGCGCCGACCAACCCCACTGTCCGGCTGACGATGGACACCGACACCCTCGTCCGCCTCGGCATGGGCCGGGGTGACTCCGCCAAGATGCTCGCCGCCGGCAAGGTCGGCTTCGACGGAGACGAGGAGCTCGGCCGCCGGATCGCCGGCGAGATGAACTTTCTGTTCTAACTCCTCTGGTCGCGCTCGCTTCGCTCGCCGCTCCCGCACGCAGCTGACTGCCCGGCGGCCGGGGGACCCGGCCCCCTGTGAGCCGATGGCAGCTCCTACAGGACCAGCTCGGCCATCACCCGGAGCACCTCGGGCTGACCGGCGCCGAGGACCATGGTGGTGATCCCGCTGTCGCGCCAGGCATCGAGGCGGTCGGCGATGCGCTCCTTCGGGCCGATCAGCGAGACCTCGTCGATCATCTCGTCGGGGACCGCCGCGGTCGCCTCCGCCTTCTTCCCGTCGAGGTAGAGGTCCTGGATCTCCTTGGCCGCGGCCTCGAACCCGTAGCGGCAGGCGAGGTCGTTGTAGAAGTTCTTGCCGCGCGCGCCCATCCCGCCGACATACAGGGCGACCATCGGTTTGACGAAGCCTCGCAGCGAATCGACGTCGTCGCCCATGATCACGGTGACCGTCGGCGCGACGTCGAAGGTGTCGAGCGACTTCTCGCCGCCGGCCTTGGCGAAGCCGGCGTCAAGGGCGGCGCCGTACGCGTCCTTGAGCCGGTAGGGGGAGAAGAAGATGGGAAGCCAGCCGTCGGCGATCTCCGCCGCCAACTCGACGTTCTTGGGGCCGATGGCGGCGAGGTAGATCGGGATGTCGGCCCGGC
>JACDBD010000198.1 GCA_013695115.1 Actinomycetota bacterium
GCCGAGAACGGGCAGGACACCGGGCCACGGGCCCTCGACGACGTCCTCGATCTCGTGCCCGCCGATCCCCGCAAGGGCTACGACGTCCGACCGGTGGTCGAGCTCGTGTGCGACGCCGGCTCGGTCCTCGAGCTCCAGCCCGGGTTCGGACGCGCCGTCGTCAGCGCGCTCGCGCACCTGGGCGGTGCCCCGGTCGCGGTCGTCGCCAACCAGCCCGCGGTCAAAGCGGGATCGATCGACACCGACGCCGCCGACAAGGCGGCGCGTTTCCTCGAGCTCGCCGACGCGTTCCACCTGCCGGTCGTGTTCCTGGCCGACAACCCCGGCGTGATGGCGGGTACCGCCGCCGAGCGCAGCGGCATCCTCCGCCACGCCGCCCGCATGTTCGCGGCCCAGGCTCGGGTGCGATCGGCCAAGTTGCACGTGACGATGCGCAAGGCGTACGGGTTCGGTAGCTCGCTCATGGCGATGAACCCGTTCGACGGCCAGACGGTGACGCTGGCGTTCCCGGGCGCGCGGCTCGGCGCCATGCCCGCCGAGAGCGGCGCCGACGCCGCCGGGCTGGAGGGCGACAGCCGCGACCTGCTCGAGCACTCCGAGCTCGGCGGGGCGTACTCGGCCGCCGACACCATGAGCTACGACGCGGTGATCGATCCCCGCGAGCTGCGCAACGCCCTGCTCGACGCTCTGCGGCTGTCCGCGACCCGCGCGACCGGCCCGGTCGCGCCCCGCGCGCCCCGCGGCATCCTGCCCTGACGCCGCAAGCCTGACGCTACTGTCACGTTCCGTGACCGAACCGAGGCCGCAGACCACCGTCCTCGACGCGCTGGTGGGGCGGCTCGCGGACGATCCCGACGGGCCCTACCTCGACTTCGAGGGCGACGCCTACAGCGCCCGGCGCATGGACGTCGAGTCCAGCCGGCTCGCCCACGCGCTCGCCGGCTTCGGCGTCGCCCCCGGCGACCGGGTCGCGAGCGTGCTCGAGAACTCACCAGCGCAGGTCGTCACGTTCTTTGCCACGCTCAAGCTCGGCGCGATCGCGGTGCCGATCAACACCGCCTACAAGGGCGACTTCCTCCGGCACCAGCTCGCCGACTCCGGCTCGAAGGTCGTCGTGGTCCAGGGCGACTTCGCCGGGCGAGTCGCCGAGATCGCCGCCGACGCCGCGCTGTCCGACCTTGCCGCCGCGGTGGTTGTGGGGCCGCCGGACGAGATCATCGACGGTGTCCCGGCCCACGACTGGGAGCAGGTTTTGGCGAGCTCGACCGACGCCGCGGTGTCCGACGCGGGAGTGACCCCGGCCGATATCGCCTGCTTCATCTACACCGCCGGCACGACCGGCCCGTCGAAGGGGTGCATGCTCCCGCACAACTACATCGTCGCCCTTGCCGACCAGATCATCCGGGCGTGGCAGCGGCGGCCCGACGACGTCGTGCTCACGCCGCTGCCGCTCTTCCACTTCAACGCGATCTCGGTGTGCGTCGTCGGGACCTTGCTCGCGGGCGGACAGGCGAGCATCGCCCGGCGTTTCTCGGTGTCGCGCTTCTGGCCCGAGGTGAAGCGCACCGGCGCGACCATCGCCTCGATGCTCGGCTCGCTCGCGATCCTGATCGCCGACGCCGACGATCATCCCGACCAGTCCGGCCACCGCCTGCGATTGTGCGCAGCCGCGCCCATGCCCCCCGACATCGACCGCATCTGGCAGGACCGGTTCGGGTGCACGACGTTCAGCGCCGGCTACGGGCTGACCGAGGCGTCGCTCATCTCGGTGCTCGACGCCGGCGAGCCCAACGCGGTCGGCGCCGCGGGCAAGCCCAACGCTCACGATTTCGACGTGCGCCTTGTTGACGACGACGACGTCGAGGTCGCGGTGGGGGAGATCGGCGAGATCGTGTGCCGCCCCCAGCGACCGAATCTGATGTTCGCGGGGTACTGGCACCGGCCCGAGGTGACGGTCGAGGTGCTGCGCAACCTGTGGTTCCACACCGGTGACCTCGGACGGCTCGACGACGACGGGTTCCTCTTCTTCGTCGACCGCAAGAAGGACTACCTGCGCCGCCGGGGCGAGAACATCTCCAGCTTCGAGATGGAGCGGACGTTCCACGGCCATCCCGCGATCAAGGATGTGGCGGTGCACTCGGTGCCGAGCGAGCAGGGCGAGGACGAGGTAAAGGTGACCGTAGTGCTCCAGGCCGATGCGCAGGTGAGCGAGGAGGAGCTGTGCGCGTGGTCGGTGGAGCGGGTCCCGTACTTCGCCGTGCCCCGCTACATCGAGTTTCGTGACGACCTGCCCCGCAACCCGGTGGGGCGGGTGCTGAAGTACGAGCTGCGCGACGACGGAGTCACCAAGACCACCTGGGACCGCGAGGCCGCCGGCTTCACGTTCGACCGCCGCTAGCCTCCGCTCCTGGTCGCACTCGCTTCGCTCGCCGCTCCCGCACAGTCCTGATTGCCCGGCGGCCGGGGGACCCGGCCGCCGGCGCGTGGATGGCAATCACCTCTTCCTAACCCTCCAGATCTCCTCCGCGGGCCAGCGGCGCGCCCAAACGTACGGCACGAACTCGTCGTAGGTCGTGGTGCCGTCCTTCGGGGCGCGGAGGTGCAGAAGGTCCTCTACTTCGAAGCCGTGTCGGCGGAAGAGCGCGAGCCACTCTCCGTAGGGGAGCTGGAACTCGGCCACGCCCTCGGGCCAGACAAGGGCGTGGTCCCCGAACCAGCCCCGCTGGAGCTCGTGGGTCGAGCCTGCCTCCTCGTCGGTCAGCCATTTGAGGAAGCTCGAGATGCAGAATGCGAGCAGACCGCCGGAACGCAGGATGCGGCTGACCTCGGGCACGGTGACCTCGGGATCGCAGAAGCCCATGGCGCCGTGGTCGCCGAAGACCACGTCGAAGGAGTCGTCGGCGAACGGGGCTGCCTCGCCGCTGGCCTGCGCCAGCGGAACCCCGCAGCCCCGGGCGTGGTGCAACTGCGCCGCCGACTGGTCGAGCCCGACGACCCGGGCGCCGTCTTCGGCGAGGGCGAGCGACCACTGGGCCGCGCCGCAGCCGAGCTCGAGCACGTCGAGATCTCGGACATCGCCGAGGACGCCGAGTTCCGCCTCGGGGATGCGCCACGCGCCCCAGCCCCGCGGCGCGGTGTCGAGCGCCTCGCCGTGGGCGGCCTGGTAGTCGTCGGCGTCGGCGTCCCAGAAGGCCCGGTTGTGCGCTTCGTGGTCGCGCGCCACTCGTGGCCCTACTTGTCGAGCAGCGCCTTGCGCTCGGCCCGCGACTTCTTCCACTCCTCGAGGAAGGCGGTGTAGCCCTTCTTGGCCGCCGCCCCGCCCGCGCCCGCCGCGCCCGATACCTCGTCGGCGAGCTTCGAGAACGTGTCGCCCAGATTGCCGACGGCGTCCTCGACCTGGCCGGCGGCCGACTTCCACGCGTCGGCGCCGGCCTTGGTGGCGTCATCGAGGCGTGAGCGGACTTCGCGCTGCTGGTCGCGGAGGGCGTCGATCGCCTTCTCGAGCCGGTCACGCACCTCGGCCTGGGCGAGATCGGCCTGAACCCGGAGCTCGTCGATCTGTTGCTGGAGCTTCTCGAGCGCTTCCTTCGCCTTCGCGCGGTACTCGTCCTGGATCGCCATGACCGCCCTCCCCATCGTGGGACGGTCAGGCTACCCGCGTCTCCCTTTCTTGGAGCAGGGAGCGGCGGAGTCCGAGGAGAACCGCCCATCATGAACTGAGATTCAGTAGGTTGAACAGGGGTTGCAGCGACCGGCCGGTCGGGTTACGTTCACGCCGGATCACGAGGGGGTTCCTGCGATGGCGGTCACCGACACCAAGCCCGAGCTCCAGTTCGTCGACGCCGACGGCCACGTGCTCGAGCACCCCAACAAGATGCAGGAGTACGCCTCGGCCGAGTACCGCGATCGCGTCTGGCACATCGAGACCGACGCCGACGGGCGCGAGTGGGTCCACTGGGACGGGGCCCGTGACCCGGCCAACGTCTTCGCCCTCGCCGGCACCGGGGGCATGACCGCGGAGGAGCAGGCCCGGGCGGCGACGGGCGAGCTTCGGTACACCCAGATCCGACCGGGTGCGTTCGAGCCCGAGCCCCGTCTCGCCGACCTCGACACCGAGCGCATCAACCAGACCGTCCTCTATCCGACGATGCTGCTCGGGATCGCCAGCATCAAGGACGTCGACATGGCCGTCGCCCAGTGCCGCGCCTATAACGACTGGCTGTCCGACTTCTGTAGCGCCGACCCCAACCGTCTCTTCGGAATCGCGGTCATCCCCCAGCAGGACGTCGCCGCGGCCGCGGCCGAGATCCAGCGCGCGTCGAAGAAGCCGAACCTGGTGGGGACGTTCATCCGTCCCAACCCAGTGGTGGAGTGGAAGCACTTCCACGACCCCGTCTACGACCCGATGTGGAAGGCGGCGTCCGACGCCGGCTGGCCCATCGGGCTGCACCCGTTCCTCGCCGGCGACGTGCCCGGCGCGGTGGTCGGGCTGCGGCTCAACGAGGTCCACTCGGACGTAAGCCTGTTGCCGTACCAGTCGCGCATGAACATCAGCAACATCTTCTACACGCAGGCCATCGGCAACCCCGTCGACATGATGACGAGCCTGGCGTTCCTGCTCGCCGGCGGGGTGTGCGAACGCTTCCCCGACCTCGAGGTCATCGTGCTGGAGACCAACGGTGGCTGGATCACGCCGTGGATGGAGCGGCTCGACCACAACGCCAAGACGTTCCCGTGGGACGTCCCCGACTGCAAGCTGGCGCCGTCGGAGTACTTCCGTCGCCAGTGCTACATCAGCTTCGATGCGGACGAGGAGACGCTCGGGCTCGCGGCCGAGTCGCCCTACGTCGGCGACGACCGCATCATCTGGGCATCCGACTATCCGCACCCCGACGCCAAGTTCCCGGGCACGGTCGACGAGCTGCTCGAGAACATCGGTGACCTCGACGCCAAGGCCCAGGAGAACATCGCCTGGCGCAACGCCCAGCGCTTGTACCGCCTTCCCGACTTCCAGCCTGACTGAGCGGGGCTGTCCGTCAGCCCCGCGGTAGCACCAGGAAGGCGATGCAGCAGTAGTGCATCGCCGCGGCCACGAGCACGCACACGTGGAAGATCTCGTGGTAGCCGAACACCGCCGGGTTGGGATCGGGGGCGCGGGCGGCGTGAACGATCGCACCTCCGGTGTAGAAGACGCCGCCGCCGAAGATGAGGAGGCAACCGAGCACGCCCAGGGAAGTCCACATCTGAGGGAGGGAGATGACGCCGACCCAGCCCAGGGTGATGTAGACGCTGGTCACCCAGCCATGGGGGAGCCGGTCGCTGGCCCACTCGAAGACGATGCCGAACGCAGCACCTGCCCACACGGCGACGAGCACCACGGTGTGCAGCCAGCCCGAGAGCACCAGCAGCGCCAGCGGCGTGTATGTGCCCGCGATCATGATGAAGA
>JACDBD010000131.1 GCA_013695115.1 Actinomycetota bacterium
GGCCGGCCGCCATCGCCGGGCTCGACACCCACGGCGGACCGATCGAAGCGGATCGTCCCGCCAACCTCTGTGTGATCGACCCCGCGGTCACCTGGGAAGTCGACGGGGCGCGCCTGGCCAGCCGCGCCCACAACACGCCCTACGGCGGGCGCAAGCTCACCGGCCGGGTCCGGCACACGATCCTGCGGGGGGAGCCGGTCGTGGTCGACGGGGTGGCGCAGCGGTGACGACGCCGCGCGCGGCAGTACTCGTCCTGAAGGACGGCACCTCGTTCGAAGGCGAGGCGGTCGGCCATGTCCCCGACGACGGGCCGGCGACCGGCGAGATCGTCTTCAACACCGCGCTCTCCGGCTACCAGGAGATTCTCACCGACCCGTCCTACGCCGGGCAGATCATCACGTTCACCTACCCCCACATCGGCAACTACGGCGTCAACGACGACGACGCCGAGAGCCGGCGACCGTTCTGTCGGGGCGTGGTCGTGCGCGACCTGGCCCGGCGACCGAGCAACTGGCGCGCCACCGGCGACCTCGACAGCTTCCTGCGCGAGCACCGCGTCCCCGGCATCACGGGTGTCGACACCCGCCGCCTCACCCGACACCTGCGTGAGCACGGCGCAATGCCGGGCGCGTTCGGCACCGACGAGGAGGGGGTGCGAGCCGCGGCCACCGCCGCGGGCGGCACCGACGGGCTCGACCTGGTGGCCGAGGTCACGATCGACACGCCCTACCAGGCGGGCGTGCCCGACGCCGCCTGGCACGTCGTCGCCTACGACTACGGCATCAAGCGCAACATCCTGCGCCACCTCGGAGCGGCGGGATGCTTCGTGGAGGTGGTGCCGGCGTCGACGCCCGCCGCCGACGTGCTCGCCCGCGATCCCGACGGCGTGTTCCTGTCCAACGGGCCCGGCGACCCCGCCGGCGTCGCCGGCGCGGCCGAGACCGTCCGCGCCCTGCTCGGGGAGGTCCCGGTGTTCGGGATCTGCCTCGGCCACCAGATCCTCGGCCTCGCCGTCGGCGCGACGAAGCTCAAGCTGCTCTTCGGCCACCACGGCGCCAACCATCCCGTCCGCCACGAGGCCACCGGCCGGGTCGAGATCACCAGCCAGAACCACAACTACGCGGTCGACCTCACCGGTGTCAGCGGCGTCGAGCAGACCCACGTCAACCTCAACGACGGCATCTGTGAAGGGTTCCGCCTGCTCGACGCGCCCGCGTTCGGCGTCCAGTATCACCCCGAGGCGGGGCCGGGCCCCCACGATGCCCGCTACCTGTTCTCCGAGTTCACCGGCCTCATGGCCGCCACCGGCTAGTGCCCCGGCGCGACGACCTCGAGTCGATCCTCGTCATCGGGAGCGGCCCGATCGTCATCGGCCAGGCGTGCGAGTTCGACTACTCCGGCACCCAGGCGTGCAAGGTGCTGCGGGCAGAGGGCTACCGGGTCGTGCTGGTGAACTCGAACCCGGCCACGATCATGACCGACCCCGAGTTCGCCGACGCCACCTACGTCGAGCCGCTCGACGCCGCCAGCGTCGCCCGCATCATCGAGAAGGAGCGCCCCGACGCGCTGCTCCCGACCCTCGGCGGACAGACCGCGCTCAACCTCGCGGTCGAGCTCGACGACGGCGGCGTGCTCGAACGCAACGGCGTCGAGTTGATCGGCGCCGGGATCGAGGCCATCCGCACCGCCGAGAACCGGCAGCGGTTCAAGGCGGCGATGGAAGAAGTCGGGCTGGCCGTGCCCCGGTCGGGATTCGCCTACACACTGGACGAGGCGATGGCAGTCGGCGACCAGATCGGCTACCCGCTGATCGTGCGGCCATCGTTCATCCTCGGAGGGGGCGGCACCGGCATCGCCCACAGTCACGACGACATGCGGGCGGTGGCCGAGCGGGGCCTCGCCGCCAGCCCGGTGTCGGAGATCCTGATCGAGCAGTCGGTGATCGGGTGGAAGGAGTACGAGCTCGAGGTGATGCGCGACCACGCCGACAACGTGGTGGTCATCTGCTCGATCGAGAACGTCGACGCCATGGGTGTCCACACCGGCGACTCGATCACGGTCGCACCCGTCCAGACCCTCGCCGACGTCGAGTACCAGCGGATGCGCGACGCCGCCTTCACCTGCATCCGCCGCATCGGCGTCGACACCGGCGGGTCGAACATCCAGTTCGCGGTGGACCCGACCGACGGTCGCATGCTGATCATCGAGATGAACCCCCGGGTGTCGCGCTCGAGCGCGCTCGCGAGCAAGGCCACCGGATTCCCCATCGCCAAGATCGCCGCCCGCCTCGCGGTCGGCTACCGCCTGGACGAGGTCCTGAACGACATCACCGGCGAGACGCCGGCCTCGTTCGAGCCGACCATCGACTACGTCGTGACCAAGGTGCCGCGCTGGGCGTTCGAGAAGCTGCCGGGCTCGTCCCCGGTGCTCGGGACGATGATGCAGTCGGTGGGGGAGGCGATGGCGATCGGCCGCACCTTCCCCGAGTCGCTCCAGAAGGCGCTGCGCTCACTCGAGACCGGGCGCCACGGGCTCAACTGCGATCCCGGCGAAGCCGAGTGGGACGGGCTGTCCGACGACGATCTGGTGGCCGCGTGCGCGACGCCGACGCCGGACCGCATCTTCGCGGTCGAGGTCGCCCTGCGCCGCGGGGTCGCGCTCGAGCGGCTCGCCGCCGCCAGCGGGATCGACCCCTGGTTCCTGGACCAGATCGCGCTGCTGGGCGAGACGCGCAGTGCGCTGGCCGACCTCACGCCCGCTCGGGTCGACCGCGCCACCTGGCGGAGGGTGAAGCGGCTCGGCTTCTCCGACGCCCAGCTCGGCCACCTGTGGGACGCGCCGGAGTCGGAGGTACGGGCCGCCCGCCTCGCGGCCGGCGTCAACGTGACCTACAAGACGGTCGACACCTGTGCGGCCGAGTTCGCCGCGAACACGCCGTACCACTACGGCACCTACGAGGACGAGGACGAAATCGCGCCCCTGACCCGGCCGGCGGTCGTCATCCTCGGGAGCGGTCCCAACCGCATCGGCCAGGGGGTCGAGTTCGACTACTGCTGCGTCCACGCCGCCTTCGCGCTGTCGGCCGTCGGGTTCGAGACCGTGATGGTCAACTGCAACCCCGAGACGGTGTCGACCGACTACGACACCAGCGACCGACTGTTCTTCGAGCCCCTCACCGCCGAGGACGTCCTCAACCTCTGCGACGCCCTGGCACGTCAGGGCGACCTCGCCGGTGTGGTGGTCGCGCTCGGCGGCCAGACGCCCCTCAAGCTTGCCCGCGTCCTCGAGGACGCCGGCATCACCGTGCTCGGCACCAGCCCGGCGTCGATCGACCTGGCCGAGGACCGCGAGCGGTTCAACGACCTGTGCGACCACCTCGGCATCCCGCAGGCGCCCGGGGGCACCGCCAGCTCGGGGGAGCGGGCGCGCGCGATCGCCGATCGCATCGGCTACCCGGTCCTGGTGCGGCCCTCGTACGTCCTCGGCGGCCGGGCGATGCAGATCGTCTACGACGCCGACGGACTGGATGCGGCCATGGCCGAGCTGGCCGGCACCGGAAGCCTGGGGCGCGAGGGCGGCCTCAGCGCGTCGCGTCCCGCGCTCGTCGACCGCTTCCTCGAAGACGCGATCGAGGTCGACGTGGACGCGCTCCGCGACGACACCGGTGAGGTGCTCATCGGCGGGGTCATGGAGCACATCGAAGAGGCCGGCGTGCACTCCGGTGATTCCGCCTGCACGATCCCGCCGGTCACGCTCGGCCCCGACGTCGTCGACACGATCGAAGTCCATACCCGTGCTCTCGCCCAGGCCCTCGACGTGCGCGGCCTCATGAACGTCCAGTACGCGGTGAAGGGCGGCGAGGTCTACGTCCTCGAGGCCAACCCGCGCGCCAGCCGGACCGTCCCGTTCGTCAGCAAGGCGACCGGGGTCCCGCTGGCCAAGCTGGCCGCCCGGGTCATGGTCGGCGCCACGCTGGAGGAGCTGCGGTCCGAGGGCACGCTGCCCGAGGCCGGGCTCCGGCCCGCGCATGTGTCGGTCAAGGAGGCGGTGCTCCCGTTCGGACGCTTTCCCGACGTCGACACCATCCTCGGGCCCGAGATGCGCTCCACCGGCGAGGTCATGGGCATCGACCGCTCGTTCGGGCTCGCCTTCGCCAAGAGCCAGGTCGCCGCCGGCAACCGTCTTCCGGACCGGGGGACGGTCTTCCTGTCGCTCGCCGACCGCGACAAGCCCGCCGGGCTGCAAGCGGCGCGCCGCTTCGCCGAGCTCGGCTTCTCGCTGGTGGCCACCACCGGGACTGCCAGCGCGCTCGAGCAAGAGGGGATCCCGGTCGAGACCGTGGTCGCGAAGGTGGGCGAGGCAAAGTCCGGGGCGGGAGGCGAGGGCATGAGCGCGGTCGACCTCATCTCGTCGGGCAAGGTCGATCTGGTGGTGAACACCCCTCGAGGTCGGGGGCCGCGCGCCGATGGCGCCCATATCCGCCGAGCCGCCACCGCGCACGGGGTCGCGTGCATCACCACGGTGGCGGCGGCGCGGGCGGCGGCGGCGGGGATCGCCGAATGGACCACGAAGGTCCCGGAGGTCCGCTCGCTCCAGGAGTACCACCGCGACGGCCAGCTGCGGCTCGAGGTCTGATGCGGGCCCGCGCCGTCGACACGCGCGTGCGCGTGGGGCCGCTCGAGCTCCCGAACCCGATCGTGGCGGCCTCGGGAACGTTCGGCCATGGCGACGAGGTCGCCCGGCTCTGCGATCCTTCGGCGCTCGGAGCGGTCACCGTCAAGTCGCTGGCGCCATACGAGTGGGCCGGCAACCCCGCGCCGCGCCTGCACATGACGACCGGCGGGATGCTCAACTCGGTCGGGCTCGACGGGCCGGGGGTCGAGCACTGGGTCGAGCACGAGCTGCCGGCGCTTCGGGATCTCGGAGCGCGCGTCATCGCGTCGGTGTGGGGCCGCACCGTGGACGACTTCGCCCTCGCGGCCAAGATGCTCCATCCCACGCGCGCCGACCTGATCGCGGTCGAGGTCAATGTCAGCTGCCCGAACCTCGAGGACCGGTCGCGGATGTTCGCCCACGCGCCCGAGCCGACAGCCGCGGCCGTCACCGCGGTGGTCGACGCCGTCGGCGGGCTCCCGGTGTTCGCCAAGTTGTCGCCCAACGTCGCCGACCTCAGCGATGTCGCCGGCGCCGCGCTGGCGGCAGGCGCGACCGGGCTGACGCTCGTGAACACGGTGCTCGGGCTCCTCGTCGACGCTGAGCGCCGCCGCCCCGTCCTCGGGGCCGGCGGCGGTGGGTTGTCGGGCCCCGCGATCAAACCGGTCGCGCTGCGGGTCGTCCACGACGTCGCCCGCGCCTATCCGGGCACGCCCATCATCGGGACGGGTGGGATCACCTCGGGCACGGATGCGGCCGAGATGCTGCTGGCGGGGGCGAGCGCGGTCGGCGTAGGCACCGCCACCTTCCGCGACCCGCGGTCCCCCATCCGCATCGCCCGCGACCTCGCCCGCTGGTGCGCCCGGCACCGCGTGGCGCGCGTCGCCGAGCTGGTCGGCGCCCTGGAGGACGGCGGTGCCTGAGAACGAGATGCCCGTCGAGGAGGTGCGGCAGCGGGTCGCGCTCGCGCTCGATGTCGGCGACCTCGCCGCCGCCGAGGCGGTGGCGCGTCGCCTGGCGCCGTGGTTCGGGATCGCCAAGGTGGGCATGGAGCTGTACGCCGAAGCCGGACCGGAGGCGCTCGACCGGATGCACGAGCTCGGCTTCCGGGTGTTCGCCGACCTCAAGCTGTACGACATCCCCACGACCGTCGAGCGGGCGGCCCGAGCGCTGGGCCGCCGCGGCGTCGAGTTCCTGAACTTCGCCACATATCCCCACGGCGAGGGGATGCTGCGCGCCGGCGTCGCCGGGCTGCTCGAGGGAGCACGCGACGGGGGCCACCCGGAGCCGGTGCCGCTCGCGGTCACGGTGCTGACGAGCGACCCCCGCACGGAGACGTTCGAGGAGCGACTCGACGCCGCCGCTGCGGCCGGTTGCCGCGGGGTCGTGTGCTCGGCGTACGAGGTCGAGGCCGTGCACGCGCGTCGCGCCGACCTCGCGACCATGGTCCCCGGGGTGAGGCTCCCCGGCGGCGACCACCACGACCAGGCTCGGGTGGCGACACCGGCCGAGGCGGTCCGAGCCGGGGCCGACTGGATGGTTGTCGGGCGCGCCGTCACCGCCGCAACCGACGCCGAAGCGGCCGCGACCGCGGTCGCGAGGTCCATAGCAGACGCGCTCGGCGCCCGCACCCGCGACACCTGACCGCTCCGGTTGCCTGCGGGGGGCCGCTGCCTATACTCAGGCCCGGTCGTCGTCGAAGCGTGCCGCGTTCGGGATGCGCGGCGCTTGCGCGCAGTGTCCGCGAACGTGCGTGCGAGATTGAGGAGGTCGCCCGGTATGCCGCTCCCGCCCTCGCTCACACCCGAGCAGCGTCAGGCCGCCCTCCAGAAGGCGGCCGCCGCCCGCCGGCAGCGCGCCGAGGTGAAGGAGAAGCTCAAGATGGGCTCGCTGAGCCTGCGGGAGCTCTTCGAGCAGGGTGACCGCGACGAGATCCTGGCCAAGCTCAAGGTGGTCAGCGTGCTCGAGTCGCTGCCGGGCGTCGGGAAGGTGCGGGCGCGCCGGCTCATGCAGGAACTCGACATCAGCGAGAGCCGCCGACTCCGCGGGCTCGGGCGCAACCAGCGCATGGCGCTCCTCGGCCGCTTCGGCTGAGCCCAGTTCGGCTGACGCAAGCGGCACGACCCATGGCGTGCCGGACGACTTGGCGTCCGAGCGAGCGCCCGCGGCGCAGGTACCCGGAGCCGCAGCGAGCGAGGCAGTAAGGATGGGTAATGCCGTTCTTCTAGCCATCGCCGGTCCCTCCGGGGTCGGCAAGGGCACGATCGTCCGCCGGCTCCTCGAGCGCGATCCGAGCCTGTGGTACTCGGTCTCGGCGACCACCCGGCCCCCACGAGACGACGAAGTCGACGGACGCGACTACATCTTCCTGAGCCGGGACGACTTCGAGCGGCTACGCGCCGAGGCGGGCTTCCTCGAGTCGTTCGACGTGTACGGCGATCTCAAGGGCACCCCGCGGGCGCCGGTGGAGGAGCACCTCGCCGCCGGGGACGACGTCCTGCTCGAGGTGGACGTCCAGG
>JACDBD010000168.1 GCA_013695115.1 Actinomycetota bacterium
CGCAGCAAGCTCGCCCCCCGCCTCTCGCCCAACAAGACCTGGGAAGGTCTCTTCGCGGGCATGGGCGCCTCGCTGGTGCTCGGGGGGGTGGTGAGCGAGGTCTTGGGCCTCGCGCCGTGGGACGGCAAGCTCTCGTACGGCCTCGCCCTCGGCGCGGTGGTGGCGATCATGGCGCCCATCGGCGATCTGTGCGAGTCGATGATCAAACGCGACCTCGGGGTGAAGGACCTCGGCACCGTCCTGCCCGGCCACGGCGGCATCCTCGATCGGTTCGACGCCATCCTCTTCTGCCTGCCCGCCGTCTTCTACCTGGTCCTCCAGCTCGACATCGGGTGAGCGCCGGCGTCACGACGAACGTCGTTCTGCTCGGCTCGACCGGCTCGATCGGCACCCAGGCCCTCGACGTCATTCGCGACCATCGCGAGCGGTACCGCGTCGTCGCGCTCGCGGCCGGCCGCAACACCGAGCTGCTCGCCCGGCAGGCGGCGGAGTTCGACGTCCCCGACGATCTCGCCCGCAGCTGTGTCGACGATCCGGGCGCCCTGGCCGACCTCGCCGCCCACTCCGACGCCCAGGTCGTCCTCAACGCGGTCGTGGGCTTAGCCGGCCTGCCCGCCACCCAGGCCGCGCTCGGCCACGGCAAGCGGCTCGCGCTCGCCAACAAGGAGAGCCTCATCGCCGGCGGACCGGTGGTCGCCCGCGCCCGCCAGGACGGCGGGGGCGAGCTCGTGCCCGTCGACTCCGAGCACTCGGCGGTGTACCAGGCGCTGCGTGCCGGGAAGCGCGACGAGGTTCGCCGCGTGCTCCTCACGGCCAGCGGCGGCCCGTTCCGGGGCCGGTCCGGCGGCGAGCTGGCCCGCGTGACCGTCGCCGACGCCCTCGCCCACCCGACGTGGAACATGGGCGCCAAGATCACGATCGACTCGTCGACACTCATGAACAAGGGCCTCGAGGTGATCGAAGCCCACGAGCTGTTCGGCTTCGATTTCGACCGCATCGACGTGATCGTGCACCCGCAGTCGATCGTGCACGGCATGGTGGAGTTCACCGACGGTGCGACCATGGCGCAGCTCTCGCTGCCCGACATGCGCCTGCCGATCGGCCTCGCCCTCGGCGCCCCGGACCGTCTCGACGAGGCCTTCGGGCCCATCGACTGGTCCCGCCTCGGCCGTCTCGACTTCGAGCAGCCCGATCTCGACGCCTTTCCCTGCCTCCGGCTCGCCTACGACGCAGGTAGAGCCGGCGGTGCCGCCCCTGCCATCCTCAACGGCGCCAACGAGGTAGCGGTGGCTGCGTTCCTCGACGGGCGGATCCCCTGGCTGGGAATCGCCGACGTGGTCGCCGACGCGCTCCAGGCGGGATCCGGGAACGTCGATGCCGTCGAAGACGTTCTGGAAGCTGACCGGGTCGCGCGCGAGCGCGCCCAGGCCGCCGTCGAGAAGCGAGCTGCTGCGTGAAGGACCCCCTGGAAGAGACCACCGAGGGCGCTGACCGTCAGGGGACGGTCGGCCTCGCGGTCGTCGTCATCGCGGCTCTGCTCTTTCTGACGTTCCGATACCCGTGGGTGATGGGGATCATCGCCGGCCTCGTCCTCCTCATCATGCTGCACGAGGCCGGGCACTTCATCGTCGCCCGCCGGGCCGGTATGAAGGCGACCGAGTTCTTCCTCGGATTCGGGCCCCGCATCTGGTCGTTCAAGCGCGGCGACACCGAGTACGGGGTCAAGGCCATCCCTGCCGGTGGTTACGTCCGCATCATCGGGATGAACAACCTCGAGGAGGTTGACCCCGCCGATGAGCTGCGCACCTACCGGCACGGCACCTTCGGCCGGCGGATGGCGGTGGTGCTCGCCGGCGTGACGGTGAACTTCATGCTCGCGCTGCTCCTGTTCTTTGTTGCTTTCGCGGCTCGCGGCGTTCCTGACGGTCCGAGCACCACCATCGACGAGGTGGTCGCAGGGACGCCGGCGGCTCGGGGCGGGCTCGAGTCGGGCGATCGCATCGTTGCCATCGACGGCCATCCGGTCGACGAATGGGACGACGTGCCCGAGGCGATCGAGACTCGTGCCGGCGAGCGCACCGAATTCGTCATCGAGCGGGAGGGACGTCAGCAGACGCTCACCATCACCCCTCGAGAGCGCAGCGCCACCGACAACAGCGGCTTTGTCGGCGTCGCGCCGAAGAACGCTTTTCGGTCGCTCGGCATTGTGGGAGCGGCCCGCGAGTCGGTCGAGATGATCGGGCGTGGGACGGCGGGAACCGTCGACGGGCTCGTCGACTTCTTCTCCGCCTCCGGCCTCTCGCGGTTCTCCGACGACATCACCGAATCGACCCCGAGCGGCGGAGGTAGCGGCGGCGGCGGTGCAACCGTCGACCGACCCGTCGGGATCATCGGCATCGTCGATATCGGGGGCGAGTTGGCCGACGGCAACGTGTGGGTCCTGCTCGAGCTGCTGGCCGTTCTCAACCTTGTCGTTGGCCTCTTCAATCTGATCCCGCTGCCACCGTTCGACGGTGGGCACGCCGCGGTCGCGTGCTACGAGCAGATCGCCTCCAAGGTGCGGGGTCGAACGGTCCGGGTCGACTATCGCAAGCTCATGCCGGTGACGGCGGTGGTCTTGATGGTGTTCCTCACGCTCGGCTTGTCGATCATGTATCTCGACATCCGACACGCCATCGGCGGATAGACGCGTGCACGAACGACGGAAGACCCGCCAGATTCAGGTCGGACCGGTCGCGGTCGGTGGCGACGCGCCCGTCTCGGTCCAGTCGATGACGACCACCAAGACCGCCGACGTCGAAGGCACGCTCGCCCAGATCTATGCCCTCGCCGGCGCCGGGGCCGACATCGTGCGCTGCACCTGCAACGAGGAGGAAGCGGCCGAGGGCCTGGCCCAGATCGTCCCCCGTTCGCCGGTGCCGCTGGTGGCCGACATCCACTTCCAGTACAAGCTCGCCCTCGCCGCCATCGAGGCGGGGGTGCAGGCGCTGCGCCTGAACCCGGGCAATATCCGCAAGCCCGAGCAGATCAGGACCGTCGCCCGCGAGGCCAAGGACCGGAGCCTGCCGATCCGCATCGGGGTGAACGCCGGCAGCCTCGATCCCGACATTGCCGAGCGTCACGGCGGCGCCACTCCCGAGGCGTTGGTGGCGTCGGCCCAGCGCGAGCTCGCTTACTTCGCCGACGTCGACTTTGAAGACGTGAAGATTTCGGTGAAGGCCTCGAATGTGCCGGTGATGATCGACGCCTACCGGCTCCTCTCCGAGACCGTCGACTACCCGCTCCACCTCGGTGTCACTGAGGCGGGACCGCCGCCGGCCGGGCTGGTGAAATCGACCGCCGGGATCGGAACGCTCCTGGCCGAGGGCATCGGCGACACCATCCGCTTCTCGCTCACCGCCGACCCGGTCGAAGAGGCCCGCGCCGGCCGCCAGCTGCTCGAGGCCCTCGGGCTGCGCGAGCGCAAGGGACTCGACCTGATCGCGTGCCCATCGTGCGGACGGGCCGAGGTCGACGTGATCCGCGTGGCCAAGGACGCCCAGGCCGCGCTGGAGGACCGCAAGATCCCGCTCCAGGTCGCGGTGATGGGCTGCGTGGTGAACGGGCCGGGCGAGGCCCGCGACGCCGACCTCGGCATCGCCGCCGGCCGCGGGAAGGGCCATCTGTTCGTGAAGGGCAAGGTCGTACGGGTGGTGCCCGAAGCCGAGATGGTCGATGCATTGGTCGCGGAAGCCGAGCGGATAATGGAGGAGGGCGTCGAGGCCGTGCTGGCGTCGGCCGACGCCGGTGCCGAAGCCGAGGCCGAGGCCACCCGCGACGAGCTCCTCCAGATCCAGGGCACCGACGCCAACGACGACGCCGGGAAGATCGAGCGCATCCGCGAGGTCGCCGAGTAGGCCCGGTTCGAAGGTGCTGGTGACGCGCGCGCCGGTCGCGTCTAGGGCAGGTACTGCACCCCATCGACCTCGAGGTCCTCGACGATCGCCTTGACGGCCACCCGCGAGGCGCTGGCGGAGATCACGGCCTTATCTGTCGGCGATCACGAGGCGGTATCCGACATCGAGCTCGTCGAGATCGAGGAGCTCGGCGTTGCGCTCGTGCCACGCGCCGGAGCGAAGGTCAGCCTCCAACCGCTTCACGGCCCGTCCGGCGATGCCGTCAGTCATCAGGGCCAGGCCCGAGATCGAGGCTCGGACCTCGGGATCGAGGTAGGCCTCGGGACGGCGCCAGTACGCGCCCCCGAACCCGTCGGTGCAGTCATGAGGGACGGGTACGGGCTCGATCCGAGTCGGTTCCATGAGCGCGCGGGCGGTATCGAGCGTGGCGACACTGCGTTCCCACTCGGACATCTCGGGCACGTAGTCGCGGACGAACCAGAAGTTCGAGGCGTAGAACTCGACGTCCCAGGTCAGCACGACCTGGCGTCGCGAGACCCGAGCTAGCTCGGCGAGGCCACCCTTCGGGTCGGACCAGTGCTGGAGTGAGAGCAGCGCGATGGCGGCGTCGAACGCGGCGGTGGCGAACGGCAGGGCCTCCGCAACGCCGCGGACGACGGGTGCCGACCCGCGGGGGCGCTGGCGGATCATCACCTCCGACGGGTCGACCCCGACCCAGCTGCGGTCGGGGAGCTCGTAGGAGCCGGTCCCGGCGCCGACGTTGAGCACGGTGCGGGCGTCGCCGAGCGCGGCGGCGATGTGGGCGGCGATACGCGGGTCGGGGCGGCGGCGGTCGGCGTAGCCCACGCCGATGCGGTCGTAGACCGGTTCCGTGTTGGTCACCCGCGCCCCAGCCTCCGGTCCTGCCACCACTTGCGCAGACCGGCCGCCGACCCCGCGTCCAACTGCTGCGCCCGCAGCTTCTCCTCGAGCGCGGAGTCGAGGGGCGCGAGGTCGCCGAGCACCCACGAGAGCAGGCGGTCGGCCAGGGCGGGGTTGCGGGGAAGCACTGGGCCATGAAGATACGTGCCCACGAGCCGGTCTCGTAGGACCCCGTCGGACCCGTCGCCGTTGCCGCCACCCGTCAGCACCCGCCCCAGCGGGCGCTCGCCCGCCCCGAGGGTCGTACGCCCGCCATGGTTCTCGAAGCCGGTCAGGATCGGGAGCCCCTCGGCGGGCTCGACCACGATCTCGCCGATGAGGCGGGGGGAACCGGCCCGGGTCACCGCGTCGACGAGACCGAGGCCGTCGATGGACTCGCCGTCGCCGGTGTCGTAGCGGTGGCCGATGAGCTGGAACCCGGCACACACCGCCAGCACGGCGGCGCCGTTGTCGCGGGCGCGCCCGATGCCGGCCGCCGAGGCGCGCATGCCCGCCGCCGCCATTGACTGGGGGTCGTCCTCGCCGCCGCCGAAGAGGTAGACGTCGAGCGAGTCGGGGATCGGCTCGCTCGCGGGCACCTCGACCAGCTCGGCGTCGTGACCGCGCCAGCGAGCCCGCTGGACGAGCACGACCGCGTTGCCGCGATCACCGTAGGTCCCGAGCAGCTCGGGGTAGATCAGGCCGACTCGCAGCGTGGAATCGCTCATCGTTCCCTCACCCGTATCGGCGGTACAGGGCCGAGAACTGGGTGTACGACGCGAGGACCGCAACCTCGTCGCCTTCGAGCCGGGCGGCGGCCTTGACGGGATCGCGCTCGACGAGATGCTCGACCTCGGCGTAGCGGAGCCGGACGGCGACGTCGAGGACGCGCTCGCCCGCGGCGGCGACGGGGTGACCGCGCAACAGCTCGTAGGGGACGTCCCAGAGCCACGACGGGTCCTTGCCGTCGGCGACGCGCGCGTTCACCGCGATCACGACCGCACCCGACCGGGATGCGACGTGGTGAAGCACTTCGCTCCAACCGGCCGGGTTCTTGGCCAGGAAGATGTGGAGGGGGCGGCCGTCGTCGAGCGCGACCGTCCGGTAGCGGCCGGCGACGGTCGAGATCTGTGCTGCTGCCGCGGCCGCGTCGCGTGCCGGGACACCGAAGTGGGTCGTGGCTGCGGTGATCGCGAGGACGGCGTTCGCCCGGTTCCAGCGGCCGGGGAGCGCGAGGTCGAGCGGGACGCGCTCGCCGTCGAGCACCAGGTTCCCGTCGGCGTCGAGGCGGTGCGGCGTCGACGGCTGGGTGAAGCCGCACCGGGTGCAGTCGAACCCGTGGTCCGACCAGCGCAGCAACGCGCCACAGCTCGGGCAGGTGGCGGCGTCGTTGCGCCAGCCGGCGCCGAGCTCGACCCAGGTGGTCTTGGCCGGGGTAGCGGCCCACACGACGTGAGGGTCGGACGAGTTGGCGACGATCCGCAGGTCGGGGTGAGCCTCGGCCACCTTGCGCCAGCTGTCTCCGACCGCGTGGACTTCGCCGTAACGGTCGAGCTGGTCGCGACTGAGGTTGCCGAGTACGAGCAGCTCCGCGTTGAGCGGATCGACGACACGGGGAACCACCCGCTCGTCGACTTCGAGCACGGCGGCGCCGGGTCCGTCGGCGCTCGCAAGGGTGGGCGCGATGCCGGAGGTGAGGTTGGCGCCGGTCGAGTTGCTGATCACCGGCTGGCCCGCGGCCTCGAGCGCGGCCGCGAGCAGACGGGTCGTCGTCGTCTTACCGTTGGTCGCCGAGACGAGCGCGACCCGTTGGCCCTGCGCCAGCTCGCCGAGCGCGTCGGGCGCCAGCGCGTTCAATACCCGGCCGCTGATCGTCGCCCCCGCACCTCGACCGGTAACTCGCGAGGCCCATCCGGCGAGCTTCCCGGCCGCGACCGCGAGGCGTGTCCGCGCCGAGACCGTCACGTGCGCTCGCACCAGTAGGCGTCGAGCCGGTACGGGATGGCGAGCTCCGTCCGCCCCTGGGTGTCGGGATGGGTGGTGAGCACCGCGCGCACCTCGGCCAGCACCGCATCACGGCGCCCCTCCGAGAGCACGGCGACGTGGCTGACGCCGCGGAACCGGTCGACGACCAGCTCGGGGGTCAGCGACTGCGCGTGGCGGAAGGTGGCGTCGTGCATGGGGCCGAAGCCGGGCCGGTCGCCCAGCGCGGCGTCGCGCCACTGCTCGTGGTCCCGCCACGGGGCCCGCTTCTCGACCCCGTCCATGATCGACCACAGGAGGTCGACCCAGTCGACCGAGCGGTCGCGGGCGTTCCAGATGATGCCGACGCGTCCACCCGGTCGGAGGACACGCGCAAACTCCGCGAACGCAGCCTCGGCGTCGAACCAGTGGAACGCCTGGGCGACCGTCAGCGCGTCGAGGGTGCCGCGGGCGATCGGGATGGCCTCGGCCGATCCGCCGACGACGGGGACCTCCGGCAGGACCGCCCGCAGGGCATCCCGCATCCCGGCGACCGGCTCCACCGCGATGACGTCGGCGCCGGTCGGTGTCAGGAGGCGGGTGAGCTTGCCGGTCCCGGCGGCGAGGTCGATGACGGTGGCGTCGGGCGTGATGCGCAGCGCGTCGACGAGCCAGGCGACGGCCTCGGGCGGGTACGACGGCCGCGACCGCTCGTACGTCTCGGCCTCGGTCCCGAAACCCTGCTGCGCGACCTCGTGGACAGTCACGGGCTCATTCTGGCCGAACTGGTGTCGGAAACGCGCCGCAAGTCGGCGCGTTTCACGCGCCAGAACAGGGCGATCAGCCGTGGAGGCCGCACTCGATCTTGTCGGTGCCGGCCCAGCGCCCGGCGCGGGCGTGCTCGTCGTCGCCCACCGGCTGTGTGCACGGCCAGCACCCGATCGAGACGTAGCCCTTCTCGCGCAGCGGGTGGACGGGCAGGTTGCGGTCGCGGCCGTAGCCCTCGACGTCGAGGTCGGTCCACGTCGCCAGCGGGTTCACCTTCACCAGTCCCTTGCCGACGTCGTAGCTGACGATTGGCGCCTTCGCCCGGGTGGGTGCCTCCGACCGGCGCAGTCCGGTCATCCACGCCGACTTTCCCTCGAGGGCGTGAGCGAGCGGGTCGATCTTGCGCACCCGGCAGCAGCCGTCGGGGTCGGTCTTCCAGCGGTCGTCCGGCTCCACCTCGGGGTGCGTGATCGTGAGGTTCAGCGAGTACCGCTCGCGCAGGCTCTCGACGTACTCCAGCGTCTCGGGGAAGTGGTACTGGGTGTCGAGGAACACGACCTCGATGTCGAGCGCGACGCGGATCGCCATGTCGAGCAGCACGCAGTCCTGGCCCGACATCGCCAGCACGAGTGAGTCGCCGTAGCGCTCCCACGCCCACGCGACCACCGACGACGCCGGCGCGTTCTCGAACGACTTCGAGACCTCCGCCAACTCGGCGAGGTCCGGCACCTCGTGGGCGCGCGCGGCGACCGGAGCGAGCGGAGGCGAGCGGAGTTCGCTCGCCAGCGAGCGAGCGCCCGCGGCGGAGGTATCCTCCGTCGCAGCGAGCGAGCGAGACAGGTTGGCCGAGCTCACGTGGCGCACTCGCTGTCGCCGACGTCGGCGACGTAGGGACCGGTCTCGTCGAAGTCGACGTAGAAGTCGGGGTTTGCCTCGGGCTCGGGGAACTCGTCGAGCTCCTTGAGCAGCGTGCCGACGCCGGCTGCGCCTCCGGAGCGGTCGAGCCATTGGCCGAACGTCTCGCCGGCCTCGCGCTCTTCCGCGAACTTCCCGACCACCCTCACGACCGCCTCCGACGCCCGCTTGGCCGGGAGCTTGACCGCTTTCTGGCCGAAGTCGATCTCGGTGTGGCCGACCCGTCCGCCCAGCAGCATCTGGTACCCAGGGGCGGCCCGACCGTGGGCGCGACGCTCGAGCCCGACGAAGCCGATGTCGGAGATGTGGTGCTGGCCGCACGAGTTGGTGCAGCCCGAGATGTTGACCCGCACCCCGCCCACCTCGGCGAGGCCCGACATCTCGAGCGCCCGGCCGATGTCGTCGGCGAGGCCCCGCGACTGGGTCACCGCGAGGTTGCAGGTGTCGGCGCCGGGGCAGGCGACGACGTCGCGGGCGAGCTCGGCCCCGGGCTCGGCCATGTTGATCTCGGCCAGCCGGACGTAGAGCGGGTTGAGCTGCTCCTCGGTGAGGCCGCGCAGCGCGAAGTTCTGGCGGTTGGTGACGCGCACCTCGAGGTCGAAGTCGCGCTGGATATCGGCGAGGGCGCGGAACTGGTCGCCGGTGATGTCACCGAGCCGGCAGTACGCGTACGCGCTGACCGTCCCGTTGGCCCGGCCCCGCACGACGTTGGCGTTCTCCCATTTCTCGTACGGGTTGAGGCCGAGGAACTGCACCGGTGACTCGCCCACTGGGGTGACGGGCCCGGTGCCCATGCCCGCGGGCGCGTCGCCGTGCTCCTGCACCGGCTCGGGAAGCCCACCGGCGTACGACGACGCCGCCGGCAGGAACTTGCGCTCTTTGAACACGCGCTCGCGCAGCTCGTCGATGCCCATGGTGTCGACCAGCCACTTCATGCGCGCCCGCAGCTTGTTGTCGCGGTTGCCGTAGTGGTCGAAGACGCGGACGAGGGCCTCGAGGGTGGGCATGAGCTGCTCGCGGGGCGTGAAGTCCTCGAGCGCGAGCGCGGGGTGGGGGTTGGCGCCCAGGCCGCCGGCGATGAACACCTTGAAGCCGGGTTCGACGGTGCCGTCGGGTCGAGGCTGGTTGACCGCGATCACACCGACGTCGTTGAACATCGCCTGGCCGCAGTCAGTGACGCAGCCCGAGAAGTTGATCTTGAACTTGCGCGGCAGCCGCTGGGCGTAGGGGTTACGGAGGAAGAAGTCGGTCGTCGCTTGCGCCCACGGGCTGATGTCGAGCACCTCGAACGGGCACGCGCCCGCGAGGTGACAGCCGGTGACGTTGCGGACGGTGTCGCCGCAGGCCTCCCGGGAGGTCAGGCCCACCGACGCCAGCAGGCGCACGACCTCGGGCGTCTGCTCGAGCTGCACGAAGTGGACCTGGACGTTCTGGCGGGTGGTGAGGTGGCCCCAGCCGCGCGAGTACTCGTCGGAGATGTGGCCGAGCATCTCGAGCTGCTCGGGGTCGAGCCGGCCGTAGGGGACCTTGACCCGGACCATCTGGTGGTGGCCGCCCTGCCGCTGGCCGTAGATGCCCTGGTTCAGCCGGAAGACCCGGAACACGTCCTCCTCGATCTCGCCCGCGAGGTACCGGCGCACGCCGTCCTCGAACTTGTCGAGCTCGTCGGCGATCTCGGGCTCGAGCGGTCGGGCCTGCAACTCTTTGATGTCGATGGCCATCACATGGCTCCTTCGCTCGGCGCCGGGATACCCGGCGCCGACCCTTCGGGAATGCTCATCCGCACGGTGGCTGTCCTCCCTTACCGGGAAGCGTCGATGAGAAGTTGGCCGATCTCGGGCCGGGTGAACTCGACCGGCGGGAGCTCACCCGCGGCCAGGAGCTCGCGCACCTTGGTGCCCGAGAGGTGGACGTGTTGGTCGGGGTCGTGGGGGCAGGTCTTGCCCGACGCCATCGACCCGCACGCGGCGCAGTAGAAGGAGTGCTCGAAGAAGACGGGGGTGATGCCGAGCTCCTCAGTGCCGATCTCGCGCAGCAGGTCCTGCGCGGCGTAGGTGCCGTAGTAGTCACCGACGCCGGCGTGGTCGCGCCCGACGATGAAGTGGGTGGCGCCGTAGTTGCGCCGGCAGATCGCGTGGAAGACCGCCTCGCGCGGGCCGGCGTAGCGCATCGGAGCGGGGAACAGCCCGAGCAGCGCCCGGTCGGCGGGGTAGTAGTCGTCGAGCAGCGCCTCGTAGCAGCGCAGGCGCACATCCGCGGGGATGTCGTCGCCCTTGGTCTCGCCCACGAGCGGGTGCACCAGCAGCCCGTCGACCGACTCGAGCGCGACCTTGGTGAGGTACTCGTGCGCGCGGTGGATGGGGTTGCGGGTCTGGAATGCCACCACCGTGCGCCAGCCCCGCTCGGCGATGGCGGCGCGCACCGCGGTCGGTGACGCCGGGTGGCGGTCGAAGGGGGCAGGAAGCGCGAGCGCGGAATGGTCGGCTTCGACGACGACCTTGCCACCGACCCGCCACGGGCCACCGTCGAGCACGACCGCCACGCCGGGGTGGGCGGGATCGTCGGTGCCGAACACCGCCTCGACCTCGGCGACCGGGTCGACCTTGTAGACCTCGGGCTCGGCGAGGGTGCCGACGACGTCGCCGTCCGGCGTCAGCAGCTCGACCTCGTCTTGACCGCGTAGCTCGGCCGCCTCGTGTACGTCGACCGCGGGCGCGATCGGGAACGGCCACAGGTGACCCGACGCCAGGCGCATGCCGGCGACGACGAACGCGTGGTCGTCCTCGCCGACGAAGCCGTCGAGGGGGTCGTAGGCGCCCCACGCCAGCAGGCGCAGGTCGGAGAGGTCTCGGGCGGTGAGGCGGATGGCGGGCATGACGGCGCGGCGGCTCCTTCGAAGGGGGCGGTGAGGGCGGGCGCGCGGCTTAGAGGGCGCGACCCGGCGCGGGGCGACACATCTCGTCCCGGACCTCGTGGGGGGTCCGGCCCATGGAGATGCTGGCGGCGCCGACTGCGCGGATCACGCCTTGAAGACTAGCGGCTCCGGGCCTGAAATACCACCAGACAGGTCAGGAATTGTCGGCCCCCGTAGGCTGTTGACGTGCCGACCACGACGGCCGCCGACGGGACCGCGGTCGCCTACGAGGTCGACGGGTCGGGGCCCTTCGTCCTGCTCGTGCACGGGATCACCGAGGACCACACGACGTGGGACCCGATCGTCGAGCGCCTGCGGGACGAGTTCACCTGCGCTCGCCTCGATCTGCGGGGCCACGGCCGCTCGGCACCGGCGGCCGACTACGACTCCTTCAGCACTGTCGGCGACCTCGCGGCCACCGTCGAGGCGGTCGCGGCGCCCGATCCACCGGTGATCATCGGTCACTCCCTGGGCGGGTTCCTGGCCACCATCTATGCGGTCACCGGGGCGGGGCAGCTTCGAGCAGTCGTGAACGTCGACCAGTCGCTGCGGCTCTCGGACCTTGCGCAGCTCGTGCGACCGCTCCAGGCGGACCTGCGGGGACCCGCGTTCGCGGACGTGTTCGCGGTCATCCTCGATTCGCTCGGCGCCGACCGTCTCGACCCCGAGACGCAGGACCGGCTACGCGAGCTCCACAAGCACGCCCGCCAAGACTTCGTTCTGGGCGCCTGGCAGGCCATCTTCGAGTCGACCGACGAGGAGATCGAGGCACTCGTCGAGTCGATGCTCCCCAACCTTCAGGTTCCGTACCTGGCGCTGCACGGCGCCGATCCCGGGCCGAGCTACGCGGCGTGGCTCACGGGCCGGGTCCCGACCGCCACCGTCGAGATCTGGGACGGGCACGGGCACTGGCTGCACCTCGTCGATCCCGATCGTTTCGTCGGCCGGGTCCGGGATTTCGTGGCCGCGACCTGAACTTGGGGCCCGGGACGTACGCAATCGGATCACTGGCGATCGTGGCCGTGGTCGCCGTCCTCGGGTGGGGCGCGTACCGCCTCAGGAGCGCGCTGCTCCCGGCATGGTCGGGGCCGCCGGCGCGTCTCGCCGAGGTCGTGCTGGCGGTGGCGGCGCCGGTCGCGGTGGCCGAG
>JACDBD010000213.1 GCA_013695115.1 Actinomycetota bacterium
CCCCCGACCAGCAGGCGCCGGCGCAGCGGCAGCGGGGACGCGACGGTGCGGGAGTCGACGCCGTCGCGCAGCGCCCGGATTGCGGCTGCAGCGCGGGCGGTGTAGTCGTCATGGAGCCGCGTGTACGACTCGGCGTCGACCTCGCCCGCCGCCCGCTCGGCCTCGAGGTCGTCGAGCGAGTGCAGCAGGAAATCTCTCTCGGCTTCGAGCTGCTCGCGTTCGTCGGCGGTCGTCATGGTCACGAGCGCGCCTGCTCCACCAGCGCTTCGTCGGCGGGAGTGGCGTGCATCGCCGGCTGGCGCCGCCACCGCCGGAGCGCGAGCGCAAGACCGGCGGCGCCCAGCGTCAGCGCCGCCACCGGCAGCCCCCACACCAGCAACCCCAGTCCCCCACTTTCCGGCTTCAGCAGGACCGATTCGCCAAAGCGGTCGACCATCGCCTGGCGGATCTCCTCGTCGCTCTGGCCCGCCTCGATGCGATCGCGGATGTCAGCCCGAATCGCGCGCGACGTCGACGCCGAGCTGTCGGCGGCCGACAACCCCTGGCACTCGGGACAGCGGAACTCCTCCGCCAGGGCGCGGGCACGAGCCGAGTCCGACGGCGCGCCGTCCGGCCACAGCACCACCGCCAGGGTGACCGTGACCACCAGGCCGAGCCCGAGCCAGGGCAAGAGGCGCCGGGTCACCGCTGCCCCCGCGCCGCCGCCAGCAGCGTCTCGAGGCCCTCGACACTGGCGGGCCCGTACTGCGTCCCCGCGATCAGTCCGTCGGGCGTGATCGCGTACGTCTCGGGCTGACCGCGGGTGCCGAAGTCGAGCGCGGCCCTTCCCCCCGGGTCCCAACCCATCGGCCACTCGATGCCCCGCTCGTCGACCGCACTACCAGCCGCCTTCTTGGTGTCGTCGCGGATGATGCCGACCATCGCGAAGTCGGCCTCGTCCCGATGGCGCTCATAGAACTCCTTCAGCGCCGGCTCCTCCTGCTTGCACGGGAGGCACCACGAGTTCCAGAAGTTCACGATGACGGCCTTGCCCGCCAGGGACTCGAGCGAGATCTTCTCGCCGTCGAGCGTCGTGACCACGAAGTCGGGGGCGCCGTCGCCCAGGAGCTCGCTCCGCGGCTGGGCCTGGAGCTGGTCGTCGCCGACCTGGAGCGCAAGCACGACTGCCAGCGCCGCCACCGCCACTCCGACCGCGAGCGCGACGAGCCGCAAGGGATGCCGGGTCATACCGGTACGGGCTCCCGTTCTTCGTCATTTTGGCGTCGCAAACCCACGGCTGGGGTGGGTTCGCGACGCCGGAACGGTCTCTGAAGGGACGGGGCGAGCGCGATGAGGGTGCCGAGCGCCATCACGCCGCCGCCGATCCACAACCACAGGATCAGCGGGTTGACCGCCACCCCGATCGTGACCCGGCCCCGCTCGTTGGGTGACGACACCAGCGTGAGGTACACGTCCTCGCGCAGCCCGGTGTGCACCGACGGAGTGCCGATACCCGAAGTGCTGTTGGGAAAGGTGGAGATGGCGGGGGCGTAGACGCCGAGGTCGTCGCCGCCCCGCTCGACCCGCACCTGCGCCGACACCGTCGTCTTCTGGCCCGATCGCTCCCTGTCGGAGTCGAGATACGTGACCGTGTACCCGCGCACGGTCGCCGACTCCCCCGACCGCAGGCGGACCTCCCGCTTCGTGCTGTAGCTCGACGACGACGCGATCGCCACCGCGACGAGCACCACGCCGACGTGCACGACCAACCCGCCGTACAGGCGCGGGTTCGAGCGCACCACCCGGGCGACGCCGTGGGCGCGGGCGCCGACCGCGAACTGGCGGGCGATGCCGGCGAGCGCGAACGCGGCCAGCCCGAACGTCAGCACCTGGGCGAGCTCCCGCGCCCCGAGCACCACCGCCGCCACCATCACTCCCGCCCCCGTCCACGCGGGCACGAGCAGGCGGCGCCGCAGCACCTCGCCAGTCGTCGCCCGCCACGGCAGCGCCGGCGCCGCCGCCATCAGGAACAGCAGCGCGATCCCAATGGGTGTTGTCATGCGGTCGAAGTAGGGCTCGCCCACCGAGAGCCGCCGGTCCTGGAGCGCCTCGGCGAGCAGTGGGTAGACGGTGCCGAGCAGCACGACGAACGCGAGCGCGGCGAACAGGAGGTTGTTGGCGAGGAACGCCGACTCCCGCGACACCGGCGAGTCGATCCGGCCAGGGGCGCGCAGGCGGTCGCCGCGCCAGGCGATGAGTCCGATGCCGACGGCGGCGACGATCCCGAGGAACCCGAGCAGCATCGGGCCGATCGCCGACTGGGTGAACGAGTGCACCGAGTCGACGACACCGGAGCGGGTGAGGAACGTGCCCAGGATCGTGAGGCAGAACGTCGCGATCACGAGCGAGAGGTTCCAGACCCGCAGCATCCCGCGGCGCTCCTGCACGATCACCGAATGGATGAACGCGGTGCCGGTCAGCCACGGGAGCAGCGACGCATTCTCGACCGGGTCCCACGCCCAGTACCCACCCCAGCCGAGCACCTCGTAGCTCCACCACGCGCCGAGCAGGATCCCGGCGGTGAGGAAGCCCCAGGCGACGAGGGTGGCGCGGCGGGTGTCGGCGAGCCAGCCCTCGCCGAAGCGGCCGGTGACCAGGGCCGCGATCGCGAACGAGAACGGCACCGTGAACCCGACGTATCCGAGATAGAGCATCGGTGGATGGAACGCCATGAGCGGGTGGTTCTGGAGCAGCGGGTTCGGGCCGGCCCCGTCCGACGGCACGTCCGCCAGCGTCTTGAACGGGTTGGCGGGGCCGAGCATCAGCACGAAGAAGAAGAGCGCGACGGCGAGCCCGGTGAGCGTGGCCCACGCCACCAGCGGGTCGGTGGCGCGCTCGCGGAAGCGCCGGGCCATGAACGCGAGGTAGCCGCCGAGGACCAGCGCCCACAGGAGGATCGATCCTTCGAGCGCGGCCCAGAGCCCGGTGATCGTGAACAGCAGCGGGGTGGCCCGGGCGTTGTTCTCGGCCACGTACTCAATCGAGAAGTCGTGGGTGAGCAGCGCCCACTCCATCGCCGCCGCCGCCAGTGCCGCCGCGGCGAGGACGACGAAGACGTAGCGGCGTCCGTTCCGGAGCAGCCGCTCGTCGCCGCGCCGGAGGCCGAGCCCGAGCGTGGCGATGCCGAGCACCGCGGCGCTGGTGCCGACCGCGAGCGCGAGGACGCCGAGCGCGGCTCTCACGCGCTCGCCTTGTCGCCGGAGGCCTTCTCCCCAGAGTCCACGTCGGGGGGTTCGTACTCGCTGCCGTGCTTGATGAGGATCCGGTCGGACGCGAACACGTCACTCTCGCTCCAGCGCCCCTCGCACACGACCGGCGCGCCCTCCTTGAACAGGTCGGGCGGGTCGCCCCGATGGATGACGTCGGCGGTCGCCTCGCCGTCGGTCACTTCGAAGCGGACGCCGCGGGCGGTCTCGGTGATCGAGCCGGGCACGACCTCACCCGCGAGCCGGAGCCGCCCGTCGCCGCCACCGCCGGCGCGCTCCTCGACTGCCTCCGACACCGTCCGGAAGTACACGACGTTCTTCGAGAGGACGACACCGAGGACGACGATCGCCACGACCGCGACCGCGCAGACGGCCGCGGCCCCGATTGCCCGCCCCTTCACGAGACCGGCTTCACGGGTTCGGCCGACGGGCCCGGCGCGTCCGCTGGACCAGCCGGGCCCAATACCCCCCGACCGCGACGGCGGTGAGCACCCACCCGGTGATCACGAAGCCGGCGTCGGTCACGAGCGCGCTCCGGCCTCGACGCGGGCCGGCTCCGCCTCGGCGAGACGCTCGGCGATCGCGCGCTCGAGCTCGCGTTCGTCGCGGTCGGCGTCGAGCGCCTCGAGCCGGTAGCGACGGTCGAGCAGGTACACGTACAGGAGCGTGAACGCGAGCACCGACCACCACAACGCCAGCGCCATCTTCCCGTGGATCTGCGCGCTCAGCTCCTCGTTGAACACCGTGCCCTGTTGGTGCAGCGTCCGCCACCATTCGACCGAGAAGTGCACGACGGGGACGTCGACGAACGCGATCAGCGCGGCGATCGCGCAGCGCTTCTCACGTCCCGCGCCGGGGATTCGGCGCAGCGCGAGGTACCCGACGTAGAGGAAGAACAGCACCGCGGTCGTGACCAGACGGGCGTCCCAGGCCCACCAGATCCCCCACACCGGCCGGCCCCACAGCGACCCGAGCACGAGGGTGAGTCCGGTGAAGAGGACACCCAGCTCGGCGGACGCGCCCGCGACCCGGTCCCACACCACCGAGCGCGTGCGGGGCCAGAGGTAGAGCGCCGACGCCACCGCGGTGACACCGAAAGCGAGGTACGCGAGCCACGCCGCCGGCACGTGGAGGTACATGAGGCGCTGGGCGTCACCCTGGACCGCGTCGGGCGGCGCGACGACCAGGCCGAGGACGCCCAGGACCACCAGCGACGCGAGCGCGGCCCAGCCGAGCGCGATCCCGACCCGTCGACCCAGCAAACCCTCGTTCACGTTTCCTCCAGGAGAGTGCCGAACGCCAGCATCCCTACCCCCGTGTACAGCGCCGCGACCAGTGCGAGCAGCGCGACCCACGGCCAGCCGTCCGACGGCACTCCCGCCACCGCCGCCTCGCACGCCCGGGTCGCGCCCAGCATCACCGGCGCGACCACCGGCAGGAGCAACACCGGGACGAGCGTCTCCCGTACCCGCAACCCCGCCGCGAGCACGCCGTAGAGGGTACCGGTGGCCGCGACCGCGGCGGTCGCGGCCAGCGCGGCCAGCACGAGCAAACCCGGCGAATGGAAGTCGACGTCGTAGAGGAGAGCGACGCCGGTCCCGAGCACGACTTCGAGCGCCAGCAGCTCCAGCGCGACCGCTCCGGCCTTCCCGAGGAAGATGGCGCTCCCGTCGAGACCGGAGAGGCGGAGGCCGTCGCGGGCGGAGTTGGCGGTCTCGATCGCGAACGAGCGCGACACCGCCAGCAACGCCGCCAACAGCACCGCCACCCAGAAGAGGCCGGGGGCGACCCGGGCCAGCACGCCGCGGTCGGGGTCGAGCGCGAAGGCGAAGAGGAGGAGGACGATCGCACCGAACGGGAGGACCTGGTACAGCGTGACGCGAGAACGCGCTTCGATTCGCAGGTCCTTCGCCGCGACCAACCGCGCCTCTTGCCAGAGGTTCATGTGCGCGCCAGCACGGGTTTGGTGGCGCCGGCGACTGCGCCCGCCGTCAGCACGACCTCACGGTGAGCGAGGCCCCGCGCCCGTTCGAGCTCGTGCGAGGCGAACACGACCGTGCGGCCATCGATCGGTGCGGACGAGATCACCGCGTCGACGACGTCGCGTCCACCGGCGTCGAGGCCGGCGTGGGGCTCGTCGAGCAGCAGCAGCTGCGGCCGCCGCGCCAGGGCGAGCGCGAGCGCGAGGCGGCGGCGCTGCCCGGCCGAGAGACGCGTATGGGTGACGTCGCGTTGGCGGACGAGGCCGACACGCTCCATTGCCTCGTCGGCGGCTTCGAGCGTGCACCCGGCGGCCCGGGCGGCGAATCGGAGGTTCTCGCCCACGGTGAGGTCGTCGTAGCAGAACGTCTCGTGGCCGACGAGCGCGAGCTCGCGGCGGACGGCCCGGCGGTCGCGGGTGAGGTCGTGACCCAGCAC
>JACDBD010000216.1 GCA_013695115.1 Actinomycetota bacterium
GCGCAGGCGGGGCCGATGCCGCGCAGCGGCGGCGAGCTGAGCTCGATCTGGCCCCCGGGCTCGAGGGTCAGGCGGCTGCCGGCGGGGCCGGGCTCGGTCCCGGGCGTGGGCACGAGCTCCTCGGGCACCGGCCGGAAGGGGTCGGTGAGGTCGACCGGGAGCCATTCGACTTCGACGCCGACGTGGCCATCGGGCCCGGAGGTGGGAGTGAAACTGCGGTCGTCGACGAAGCGGAGAACGTCGGCGGTGGTGAGGGTGGGACGGGGGGATGCCACCGGCCGGCTACCGGTGTCCGAAGTGCGCGGTCACCCAGTCGAGGTTGCGCACCGGTGAGAGCCACAGCTTCTGGCGGTTGGTGGTGTTCATCGTGCTCCTGTCGTCGTGCCGGTCGTCGTGGTCGTCGCGCCGACCGGTGGCTCCGACGAGCCGGCGGCCCCGGCGTCGTCGAGGGAGGTCCGCAGCGCGCAGTAGACGGCATCAGGGGTGAGGACGCCCACGAACTCGTCGCCGTCGACGACCGCGACCCAGCCGTAGTCGGTGAGCAGCATGGCGGCGAGGGCGTTCTCGAGGTAGTCGTCGGTCGACACCCACGCCTCGACCCGCTCGGTGTGGTCGGCCACCGTGCCGTCGCCGGCGGCGTTGGCGGCGCGGACGTGGCCCCGGAGCTTCGAGTCGCCGTTGACGACCGCGACCCAGCTCGTACCCGATCGCTCCATGACTGTGCGCGCATCGGCCAGCGACGCGGTCGGCTTCACGGTCGGCGGATGCTCGAGGCAGTCGAGCTCGATGGGCGTGACCTTGAGCCGCTTGAGGGCACGGTCGGCGCCGACGAAGTCGGCGACCATCGACGACGCCGGGTTGCCCAGCACCTCGGCGGGCGTGTCGTACTGCTCCAGCACGCCCCCGGTGTCGAGGATGGCGATGCGGTCACCCATCTTCACTGCTTCCTCGACGTCGTGGGTGACGAACACCACCGTCTTGCGCACCGCGTCCTGGAGCCCCAGGAACTCGTCCTGGAGGCGGACGCGGGTCACGGGGTCGATGGCGCCGAAGGGCTCGTCCATCAGCAGCACCGGCGGGTCGGCGGCAAGGGCGCGGGCGACGCCGACGCGCTGACGCTGCCCGCCCGAGAGCTGCGCGGGGTAGCGGTTGCGGTAGGTCGCCGGCTCCAGCCCGACCAGCTCGAGGAGCTCGTCGACGCGCGCCGTCACCCGGGCGCGGCCCCAGCCCAGAAGCCGGGGCACCGTGCCGACGTTGGTGCCGATCGTCTGGTGCGGGAACAGGCCCACCTGTTGGATGACGTAGCCGATGCGGCGGCGGAGGACGACGGGGTCGGCGTCGGTGACATCCTCACCGTCGAGGTAGATGCGTCCGTCCGACGGCTCGATGAGGCGGTTGATCATCTTGAGGATCGTCGTCTTGCCGCACCCCGACGGTCCGACCAGCACGCAGGTCTCACCCTCCGGGACCTCGATCGTCAGCCCGCGCACCGCGACGGTGCCGTTGGGAAAGCGCTTGGAAACCGAATCGAGGCGGATCATGGGTTGGCGGGGAACCCCCCCTCGGTTCGGGTGAGGCTACCAGTGGGTTCCGTCAGCGCCGGTCGCGCCGGGCGGCGGCCTTGCGGAAGATCGTGGCGAAGCGGTCGGATTGGTCGGGAGGTTGGAGCGACCGCCGCTGACGGCGCATCGCCACGTCGGTGTGCGACGGCAGCAGCCCGACGATCGCGTCGGCGAGCGCCGCGGCATCGCGCGGCGGTACGGCCCGGCCGCTGCCGGGCGCCGACCGGTCGAGGATCTCGGGCGGGCCGCCGGCGTCGGTGACGACGATGGGGACACCGCTGGCGAGGGCCTCGACGGCCACGAGCCCGTAGGGCTCGGGCTCGGTGGACGGCAGGACGAACAGATCGAGGTCGGCGAAGACCTCGGGCATGTCGGTGCGAGGCCCGAGCCAGTGGACGTCCTCGAGACCGGAGGCGCGAGCCTCGAGGTCGGTGGCCAGGGGCTCCTTGCCCGGCACCGCGCCCCCCGCTACGAGCAGGTGCATCTCGGGACGCCGGGGCTTCGCCCGCCCGTAGGCGTCGAGGAGGACGTCGACGCCCTTCCAGCTGTCGAGCCGGCCGGCGGCGCCGGCCAGGGGCGCGTCGTCGGGGATGCCGGCGCCCGCCCGGAAGGTGCCGGCGAGTGCGGGGCGGAACTCGTCCGGGTCGGCGGTCTCGTACACGATCTCGACGTTGCGCTCGTCGAGCTGGTCGGCGACCGCTTCTGACATGCAGATCACCGTGGTCGCGAACCGGCGGGCCAGCGATCGCTCGAGTCGCAGCGCGGCGCCGGACTGCACGACGATCTCGCGCGCGTGCCAGACGTGCGGTCGGCGGGTGAGCGCGGCCGCGGCCCACCCGTAGAGCGAGTGGAGCGAGTTGGTGTGCACGACATCGACGTCGAGGCGGCGGATGAGCCGGGCGAGGCGCGTCACGCCGACCGGCCAGCCCGCGCCGTAGGCGGCCCAGTCGAGCGCGCCGTGGCTCGTCGACAACCGTCGCATCGACACGACGTGGACGGTCGCGCCGGCGGCGGCGAACTCCGCGTGCAACGGCGACGCTGACGGCACCGCGATGTGGCAGTCGAACTCGTCGGATGGCAGGCTGCGAACCATTCGCAGGAGCGCGTGATCCGACCCGCCGCGCTCGGCGACCGGTTGGACGGAGAGCAGCCGGATCATGCGTGTAGCCCTCAACCTCGAGCAGTTGCTCCAGACCCCGCCCGGCGGGGTCGGTCGCTATACGGCGGAACTGGCGAGGCTACTGCCGGGTCTCGAGACGGGCGATCCCGACGACGCGATCGAGCTGGCGCCGTTCGTCGCGCGTCACGGCGCGGACCAGGTTGCGGCCGCGCTGCGCGACTTCGGTCTCGCCGGGCTCGACCCGGTGGCGCTCCCGCTCCCGCGACCCGTCCTCTACGACGCCTGGCACGTGCTCGGCGCGCCCGGGTTGGGCGCGGTGCGGCGCCGGCGGGGCGCGCTCGACGTCGTGCACGCGCCGTCGGTTGCTGTGCCCCCCCGGGGGCGGTACCGACTCGTCGTGACGGTGCACGACGCCGCCCCGCTCGTACACCCGGAGACGTATCCCCGGCGAGGTCGGTGGTTCCACCGGCGCGGGATCGCCGCCGCCGCCCGCCGCGCCGATCTCGTGATCACGGTGTCGCGTGCCGCCGCCGACGAGATCGACGAGCACACCGACATCTCGCCTGACCGGGTCCGGGT
>JACDBD010000229.1 GCA_013695115.1 Actinomycetota bacterium
AGCGACCTCCGCTCGCCTCCGCTCGCCCCGGTCGCCGCGCGGCGGCAAGACGAGCAGCCCGTTCGCCTCCTCGGGCGGCTCGCAGCTGCTGGTGTCGAAGTGCCAGAGGAAGACCCTGCGTTCCGAAGGCCGTCGTGGATGCGGGTGAAGGCGGACCTGGGGCCGAACTATCGGGAGACGAAGCGGCTGATGCGGTCGCTCGATCTTCATACGGTGTGCGAGGAAGCGGCGTGCCCGAACATCTACGAGTGCTGGGCCGACAAGACTGCGACGTTCATGATCCTGGGGGAGCGGTGTACCCGGGCGTGCGGGTTCTGTCTGGTCGACACCCGTCATCCGGAGCCGCTCGACGAAGACGAACCCGAACGGGTCGCCGACGCCGTCGCGACCTTGGGGCTTGCTCACGCGGTGGTGACGAGCGTGGCGCGGGATGACGTCGCTGATGGCGGGGCTTCGATCTTCGCCGCGACGATACGCGCGATTCGGTGCCGGACTCCGTTGACGCGAGTCGAGGTGTTGATCCCCGATTGCAAGGGCGATCCTGGCGCGTTGGCGACGATCTTCGATGCTCGGCCCGACGTGCTCAATCACAATCTCGAGACGGTCGCGCGGCTGCAGCGGGCGGCGCGGCCATCGGCGGCGTACTTCCGGTCGCTGACGTTGCTGGCCCGGGCGAAGAGCGCGGGGCTCACCACCAAGTCGGGGATCATCCTCGGGATGGGCGAGACCGTCGACGAGGTCCGGGGCGCCATCGCCGACCTGCGCGGCGTCGGCGTCGACGTGCTGACCCTCGGCCAGTACCTGCGGCCGTCGGTGCGCCACCTTCCGGTCGTGAAGTGGTGGACACCCGAGGAGTTCGCGGAGCTGGGTGCGTACGCCGAGTCACTCGGCTTCGCCCACGTGGAGTCGGGCCCGCTGGTGCGATCCAGCTACCACGCCCGTCGCGCAGCCGACGCGACCGCGAAAACGACCGTCGCGCTCGCGCTCTCCTAGTCATCGGCGGCCGGGCAACCGCCCGCCCGTCTCTACAACGCCTTCCTTACTGTCTTCGGGACGGATCTCGCCGAGTCGGCCCGAGCCGGATGATCCGGCTCAGCACCCGTGCGAGGCGCCAGCTGCTGCTCTGCTCTATAGCGGTCAAGCGTGCCTCGAGGTCGGCGACCGGGGGGACGAGCGGCGGGTCGACAGGGCGGTCGACCGATGGACGCTCGAGCAGGACGTAGTCCTGGAAGTCGAGGTTGCGCCGCGGAAGGAAGGCACGGATCGTGAGGTCGCGTCCCCAATGCGCGAATACGTACCAGGGAGCGTGGAAGGTGCTGTGGTACCAATCCGGGAACACCCCGGCCCAGCCGTCGTCCTCGACGAAGAGGATGCCTCGCGTCTCGAGCGTGGGCGCCCACTGTGCCGTGTCACGCCCGTCGTTGCGAGCCACCGCCTCGATATGGCGGAAGGCACGCTCGCCGTGCACGCTCAGCAGGAGGTATCCGCCCGGCTTGGTGATACGTCGTAGCTCCGCGAGCCAGAGGTCCTGGTGACGCTCGTCGATGTGAGTGAAGACGCTGCACGAGAACACGAGGTCGAAGTGGCCGTCGGGGTAGGGGAGCGGTGGCAACTCGGCGTTGCGGTGGAACTGCACGTAGGGGAAGTGCTGTGCCGCCCAGTCGAGCGCGTCGGCGTCGATGTCGGTCCCGTGCAGCTCTGATCGAGCCGCGAGCCGCTCCATCCACATGACCACGCGGCCACAGCCGCAGCCGAAGTCCAAGATCCGCTGGAACGAGTCGAGCGGGCGCCCCCACGACGCCAGTGCCTCTTCGATTTCGACCCGCGCTGATGCGCCCGGATTCGCGGAATGTCGTCGTCCCGCCCCGTGCGCCAGATACGCGGTACTGGAGTTCGTCGGGAGGCAGCGGCTTGCTGCTTCCCGACGGGTCGATCATCGATCCCATCTTCACCCTCTGACCGTGACTGCGACAAATGAGCCAAGCGGCTCCGGCCGGCGGCTCCGGGCTTCTACGCTGACGCTGTGTACGCAGAGCGCCTGACCCGGGCTCGCGCGCGCATGGGCGAGCTCGGTATCGACGTGTTGCTGCTGTCGGTGGGCGCCGACCTGCCGTACCTCACCGGGTACGAGGCCATGCCGCTCGAGCGCCTCACGATGCTCGTGCTCCCGCGCGACGACGATGCCGCGCTGGTCGTGCCCCGCCTCGAGGCGGCCCGGGTGCAGGAGCGGCCGGAGGCGTTCACCGTGCGGCCGTGGGAGGAGACCGACGACCCGATCGGTCTCGTCGCGAGGCTGGCGGGCCCGGCGGGAACCGCCGCGATCGGCGACCAGACCTGGGCCCGCTTCGTACTCGACCTGCAGGCGGCGATGCCCACGACGCGCTTCCGCAAGGCGAGCGAGGTCACCGGCCCGCTCCGGATCGTCAAGGACGCCGCCGAGGTAGCGGCCCTCCGGGCGGCAGCGCGCGCAGTCGACGAGATCGCGTCGGCGATGCGCGACCGGCCCTTCGCCGGGCGGACCGAGGCCGAGATCCACCGTGAGCTGGTCGACCGGATGCTCGAGCTCGGCCACGAGCGCGCCAACTTCGCCATCGTCGCCAGCGGGGCGAACGGCGCGAGCCCGCACCACGAGCCGGGCGAACGGACGATCGCAGCCGGCGACGTGGTGCTGTGCGACTTCGGCGGCACGATGCGGAGCTACTGCTCCGACATCACCCGCATGTTCGTGGTGGGGGAGCCCGATTCTGAGGTTCGTGACGCTTACGCGGTGCTGGTCGACGCCCAGGAGCAGGCGGTGCGGGCCGCCACGGTGGGCACCCCGTGCGAGGAGGTCGACGCCACCGCTCGCCGGGTGATCGGCGACGCGGGGTTCGGGGATCGCTTCATCCACCGTACCGGCCACGGGATCGGGATCGAGGCGCACGAGGACCCGTACCTCGTCGCCGGCAACGCCCTCCCGCTCGCACCCGGTCACGCGTTCAGCATCGAGCCCGGCATCTACCTGCCGGACCGGTTCGGGCTGCGGCTCGAGGACATCGTCCTCGCCACCGACGAAGGCCCCGAGCGGTTGAACGAGGCGCCCCGCGATCTTGCGGTCGTGGACTGAGGCGTGCAGCTCGATCTGGCGACCGTCCTCCTCCAGTGGTCGACCGGCGGGCTGCTGTTCTGCTGGGTGACGACGCGCCGCCGCGAGGTGGGCCCGGGGTACGGGTGGTTGCTCCGAGGTGTCTTCCTCGTGCTCGCGGCGGGCAGTGTCGTGGCCGGTCGGGTCACGGGCGACGGGACGAGCGAGCTGGTGCGCGACCTCGGCGCCATGGGCGTGGTCGCGGGCGCCGCGGTCGCATTGACGCAGTCGATCACGCGACGCGGCGGCGCAACCCGCGGCGTCGAGTTTCCGCCATCGCTGGACCTGGTGGCGCCGGTGGCCGGACTGGTCGGGCTGGCAGCGGCGGCCAGCGCCGCCGGCGGTCCGTACCCGCTGAGCGTGGCACGCGTGGTGATCGGTGCACTGTTCCTGGGCGCGGTCACCGACGCGATGCTGCTGGGACACTGGTACCTGGTGCAGCCGGGGCTGGACCGTGCCCCCATCCGCCAGCTCGTGGTGCTGAGCACCGTCATCTGGCCGTTCGAGGTGGCCGCGCTGCTGTGGCCGACCGGGATGGCTCAGGTCTTGGACGGAACCATCGAAGACGGTTGGGACGGCCTGCTCGGTTGGACGTGGGCGGTGAGCGCGGCCACGACCATCGGTTTGCTCGTCCTCACGTGGCTCGCGCTCGGGGAGCGCTCGTACTCTGCCGTGATGGCGGCGACCGGGCTCCTCTACCTCGCGATCCTTACCGCGTTCGGCACCGACCTCGTCGCCCGGGCGGCGCTGGCGGGATGAACCCGCGTTCAGCCGAGGCTGAGTAAGGCCCGACTACTATCGACACCATGCTCGTGTCGCGCGCCACTGCGTCGCGCCCGACGGTGCCGGTGGCGACGGCATGACGCGGGTGGCTGAGTACTCACAGGCGCGCGAACTCGCGGTCAACCTCACCCTGCGGGAGCTACGCGGCCGGTACAAGCGGTCCGTCCTGGGTTGGACGTGGTCGCTGCTCAACCCGCTCGCCAGCGTCGTCATCTACTCGATCGTCTTCTCGTTCTTCCTCAAGATCGAGCCCCCGGTCGGCGAGCCCAGCGGCCTCCACAGCTTCGTCCTCTTCCTCCTCTGCGGCCTGCTCCCGTGGAACTTCCTCTCCAGCGGCGCTAACGCTGCGATGGGGGCGCTGGTCGGGAACGGCAACCTCATCAAGAAGGTGTACTTCCCTCGCGAGATCCTGGTGGGGTCGGCGGTCGCGGCGCACGTCATCACGCTGCTCATCGAGCTCGGAGTCCTCGTGGTGGTGTTCCTCATCGGGGGG
>JACDBD010000264.1 GCA_013695115.1 Actinomycetota bacterium
GGCGACCGCCGCGCCGATGCCCAAGGTCTTGCCGACGACGAGCCCGAGCACGACGCCGAGCGTGACGCGGCTGGTGGCCGCGTCGGCGAGCACGTCGCCTCCCAGCACGAGGCCGGCGTTGGCCAGCGCGAAGAGCGGCACGACGAGAAAGCTCGTCCACGGGTGGAGGACGTGCTCGAGCCGACCGATGACCGGCTGGCCCCGCCACTCCTGATTGGGAGCGAGCAGGCCGAGGATCACACCCGCGATCGTGGCGTGGACACCCCCCTCCAACGTGCATACCCACATCACGAGCGCGGGTGCGACGTAGGCCAGCGGGTGACGGATGCCGACCCGCTGCATCAGGAAGAACACGAGCAGGGTCGCGACCGCGCCCCCGAGCCACCGACCGCTCAGGCCGCTCGAGTAGAAGACCGCGATCACGAGGATGGCGCCGACGTCGTCGACGATCGCCAGGGTCAGGAGGAACAGCTTCAGGCCCTTCGGGACGCGCGATCCGAGGAGCGAGAGCACGCCGACCGCGAACGCGATGTCGGTCGCGACCGGAATCGCCCATCCGTCGCTCGCGGGCGTCCCGGGATTGACTGCGAGGAAGAGCGCGGCCGGGACGACCATGCCCCCCAGGGCTGCAAGCGCAGGGAGCGCGGCGGTCCTCGGTTCGCGAAGGTCCCCGTCGACGAGCTCGCGCTTGATCTCGAGCCCGACGACGAAGAAGAAGACCGTCATCAGCCCGTCGTTCACCCAATGGCGCAGGTCCTCGGTGATCGACAGGTCACGGATGCCGATCGTGAGCTCGGTGTGCCAGAGGTCGGTGTAGCTGTCGCCGCCGGCGACATTCGCCCAGGCGAGCGCGGCGATCGTTGCCACCAGCAGCGCCAGCCCACCGAGCGCCTCGACCGAGACGAAGTTGTCGCCGAGGGGCGGCAGCCGGCGGCCGAGGGGGACCCGGACGTGCGTGCGGCGTGCCATGAACGCCTTCCAGTCGCGCGCGGATGCTCACGCCGACCAGACTTCCCGGCACACCTGGGCGTCAGGGTACTCGGGCTACGCCTCCACCAGCTTTGGATCGTCGATGACCGCGAACTCGGGCCAGCGGGTGCGCTGCTTCTTGGCGAGCTTGTGCATGAGCTCGATGGCGCCGGGGTCGTCGTCGCCCGGCCGCACCTCGATCCAGCCCTCCTTCAGGAGGCCGTCCATCAGCTCCCGCCCCGCGTCCGTGCGCACGACCGTCAGGGTCCAGTCGTTGAACGCCCCGATGCCGCCGGTCGACACGTCGGCGTGCTCGGCGGCGAAGTCGGGGCACATCTTGCAGCCCTCACGCGTGTACGCGTGGCACTCCTTGAGTGGCACCTCGACGTAGCGGTCGTCGTGGGTCCAGATCTGGAGCCGGCCCTTGATGTTCATCTTCTTGATCTCGGCCCGCTTCAGTCCGTACTTCGCCTCGAGCAGCTCCTCGAAGATGGCATCGTCGAACGTCTTCGAGCACAACAGTCCGATGTTGAGCGTCAGGCGCCGCGCCGTCTTCCCCGTCTTGCGTTGCTTCATGACCGGCGGCACCGAGCTCTGGCAGCTCATGCCCACGAGTGCGATGCGCTCGAAGCCGCGCTCGATCGCGTCGGCGTAGGCGAGCGTGTTCGCCGAGTAGGTGTAGCGGCTCCCGGCGGAGGCGATGATGTCCTCCTTGGTGCGGGCCACGCCCGGCACCGCCTTCCACGTGGAGCCGTCACCCTCGAGGTACGACACCAGCGCGCAGTCGATCATGTCCTTCTCGAGCGCGTACAGGAGCATGGCCGACACCAGGCCGCCGTCCTGGCCGACCTCGGCCAGCACCGGGTCGGTTGCCCGGGCGAGGACGATGTCCTTGAAGATCCCCGACACCTCGTCCGGCCGGCGAACGCGCTCGAACATGAACTCGTCGATCTCGGGCTCCCACGCCCGGAAGCGCGGGCACGCCCGCGTGCAGCTGGTGCAGCCCTTTTGCCCGTGCGAGCAGTCGTCGGGGCCGAAGCCCTCCTCGGTCTGGAAGGGCTTGTACACGCCGTTCTCGTCGTCGTAGCCGAGCACGTCGTGCGGGCACGCGATCACGCAGCCCGCGCACCCGGTGCAAAGGCCCGAGGTCACGACCTCGTCGTAGAGGTGCAACCACTGCAGCTTCTCGGGGGGCATGGCTCTCCCTGTTCGGGAGGCAGAGTCTCGCGTAGATTGCCGATCGTGACCGAGCCGCCGCCTCCTCCGCAGCCCCCGCCACCGCCGCTTCCGCCGGGCGGTCCACCGCCGGGGTGGGCGCCGCCGCCCGCCGGTGCGCCCGGCTACGGCTCCGCCGCCGCACCGCAGACCGATGGCACGGCCATCGCGGCGCTCTGTTGCGCGATCGGGGCGTTTGTCGTCTGCCCGCTGGTCCCGGCGATCGTGGCGCTCTTCCTCGCCCACAACTCGCAGCAGAAGATCGACGCGTCGGGCGGACGGCTCACCGGCGACGGCCTCAACACCGCCGCCCGCATCATCGCCTGGGTCCACCTCGCGATCATCGTGGTCCTCATAGCGATCTTCATCATCATCGGGGTCACGGTCGGATTCGACAGCGACGACAACGACTTCGACGACAACGACTTCGGGCTCGGGCTCCAGTACCTGGCCGCGCGCTTCGGATCCTGATCCGGGACTTGTCGCCCGAGGAGCTCCGGGCGCTGGTGCGCCGCCACATCGAGGCCGGCTTCAACCTCGGCGATTGGACCGTGTGCCAGGAGACGTTGGCCGACGACTACACCGCGTTCTACGGCGCCGACGGTGAGGCCAACGTCGGGCGGGACGAGTACGTGAAGGCCTGTCGGTTCCTGCGGAAGTCGTTCCCCGACGTCAACATCACCATCGAGGACCTCGTCGTCGAGGGCGACAAGGTGGTGATGCGTTACACCGAACGCGGCACGCTCACCGGCCGCGGCTTTCTCGGCATCGAGCCGGAGGGGCAGGCGTACGCCAAGCCCGGCACGACCGTGTACCGCGTCGCCGACGGGCGGCTGGCCGAGTCATGGGGGGTGGAGGACACGCTGGGCTGGTTCCGCCAGCTCGGCAAGGTGCCGGACCTCGGTTAGGACTCGCCGCCGCCGGGGCTGCCGCCGGCCGCACCGGCCCACAGCAACGCGATGACGTCGCCGAACAGCTCGTCGGGCACACCCTCGGGGTCGATGAGCTTCTCCATGCTCAGACCCGATCCGATGGCGTACATGACCAGGGCGAGCTTCTCCGCCGGCATCGGCAGCCCCCACTCTCGGCCCTCGGCGCCCTCGATCATCACGTCGGCGATCGCGGCGAGAGACTCGCGGTGGCGCGCCGCCAGGCGGGCGCCGAACTCGGGATTGCGGGCCGCGTAGGTCACGAAGTCGAACGAGAGCAGGTCCAGCCATCGCTCTTCTTCGGAGATCGCCATGAACAGCGCGCCACCGACGTGGGCCTGCTCCTCCAGCGTCCCGTCCATGTCGACGCGACTCAGGACCTCGTCCATGCGCCGATCGAAGCTGTCGTCGAGCACCGCGAGGACGACGTCCTCCTTGTTGGCGAAGTTGGAGTACACCGCCCCTTTCGTGAGCCCCGCCTCCTCGGCGACCTCGTCGAGGGACGCGGCGGCGAAGCCCCGTCGGGCGAACACAGCGCGCGCGGCCTCGAGCAGCCGCTCGCGGGTCTTTGCCTTCTTCTCCTCCCGCGTCAGGCGGGTCGTCGCCATGGCCACAGTGTGGACCTCAGCTCGCCTGCCGCACCGAGGCGACGGGCCGAGGCCGGCGCGCCTTCCGGGGGCGGAAGCCGCCGGGACGGCGGAGCTCGCCCAGCCGGTCCTCCCATCGGACCTGCTCGGCCAGCCACCTGGCGGCCTCGGCGCTGAGGGCCTCACGCGGCTCGCTCACGGCTGCCTCCGATACTCTTCGGTATTGAATACTTATCAGTATCTAATACCAGCCGGTATCGCTTGTCAACCCCTCCACCACCCGGTTCGGGCGGTTTCTCGGCGCCTCAGCCGTTGCCCGTGACCCAGCGCTCGAGGAGCGCGGTCTCGGCGGCGGCGTGCTCCTCGAGGCCCGAGACGATGGCCCGTTCGACCCGGCCGCCCACGAGCGGCATCCGCACCTTGACCGTTCCCGCCGCCACGCGGCGGGTTCCGCCGACACCGTCGGGCTCGAGTCGGTCCGAGTACGACGCCTGGAGGCGGTTCCCGTAGTGGTCGGGGACGATCCGGTGCTCGCTGCGGTGTGACCCGAGGTCGTAGTCGGCCTCGTCCACCCAGGTGAGGCGATCGCGGTCGACGACCGCGGTCACCGCCGAGGACAGTTCGCCGGTGAAGCGGTAGCGGATGCGCTGCTTGACCCGGTCGCCGTCGCGCTGCTGGTCGAGAAGCTCAGCCCCGCCGACCTTGGGCAGCTCGGCGGTGGCGGCGATGAACTCGGCGTCGACCAACGCCGCCTCCACCAGGTCGACCGGCGCGGCCACCTTCTGCTCGATCCGGAAGTTCACGTCACCAAGTATGCGACGGGAGCGACCACGCTGGCCGCGATCGTGAGCCCGACGATGTGTGGAAGCCGGGGGCCACGAGCACGCGACACGGCAGGCAGCTTCGCGTAACCGGTTCGCCGTCGGTGGGACAACGCTTCTACGCTCTCGCATTCAGATGACGAAGATCAGCGACATCCTCAGCCGCGGGCGGAGCTTCTCGTTCGAGTTCTTCCCGCCCCGCACCGAGAAAGCGGAGGAGACGCTGCGGCAGGCGCTCATCGAGCTCGAGCCATTAGGGCCGTCGTACGTGTCGGTCACCTACGGCGCCGGCGGCTCGACCCGCGAGCGCACCCACGACCTCGTCGTCGACATCCTCCACAACACGTCGATGACACCGATGGCCCACCTCACCTGCTGTGCGCACACCCGGGCGGAGCTGCTCGAGGTCGTCGAGCGCTACCGCGACGCCGGCATCGAGAACGTGCTCGCGCTCGGCGGCGACCCTCCCGCCGATCTCGATCTGCCGCCCGGCGAGCTGCACTACGCGGTCGAGCTCGCCGAGCTCGTCCGCGAGGTCGGCGACTTCTCGGTGGGCGTAGCCGCGCATCCCGAGCCCCACCCGAAGTCGCCGACGCGTAAGAGCGACCGGAAGTGGACGGCCTACAAGCTCAGTCACGCCGACTTCGCCATCACCCAGTTCTTCTTCGAGGCCCGCCACTACTTCGACCTGGTCGAGAGCCTGCGCGCCCTCGGCGTCGACAAGCCGGTGCTGCCCGGCATCATGCCGGCGACGAGCATCGCGTCGATCAAGCGGATGTCCGAGCTCCAGGGCTCGGAGTTTCCGGCCTGGCTGGCGGAGAAGCTCCACGCGGTCGAGGACGACCCCGGCGCGGTCTGGCGGGTGGGTGTCGACGAAGCAACGCGGCTGTGCCAGGAGCTGCTCGACGGCGGCGCGCCCGGCCTGCACTTCTACACGCTCAACCGCTCGCCCGCGACCCGCGAGATCTACACCGCCTTGGGTCTCAGGCAGGGCGCTGCCTAGAACGACGATTCTCGAGGCCGTGCAGTGCGGATTCCGCACCCCACAGCCTCGAGAATGCACGGGCGGAGGGAGTGGGATTTGAACCCACGGTGCCCCTCACGGGACACAACGGTTTTCGAGACCGCCCCGATCGGCCGCTCCGGCATCCCTCCGGGCGCGATCCTACCGGTCGACTGTTCCGTGACTCTTCTCAGTAAGCGAGGAGGCGGCGCAGGTCGCGAGCAATGTCTTCGACCTGGGGGAGGACCGCGTCCTCGAGGGTGGGCTCATAGGGCACGTGCGTGTCGGCCGCGGCTAGCCGCCACACCGGGGCGTCGAGGTACTCGAAGCACTCGTCGGCGATCCAGGCCGCGACCTCGGCACCGAACCCGGACGCAAGCGTGTCCTCGTGCAGCACGAGCACGCGCCCGGTGCGGGCGACCGACTCGCCCACGATGTCGCGGTCCCAGGGCACGATCGTGCGCAGGTCAATGATCTCGACCTGGTTGCGGTCCGGGTCGACGTCGTGGGCGGCGAGCTGGGCCCGGTGCACGGTCGCACCCCAGGTGACGACGGTGATCCGGTCACCGCGGGTCACGTACGTCCCGCGCCCGAACGGGAGCAGCCAGTCGGGCGGTGGGAGGGGGTCGCGGTTGTAGCCCTGGCGGTACAGGTGCTTGTGCTCGAGGAACAGCACCGGGTCCTCGCACCGGAACGCAGTGCGCAGCAGCCCGGCGGCGTCGCGCGCCCGTGACGGGAACGCGATCATCAGGCCGGGTATGTGGGCGAAGATCGATTCGCCGCACTGCGAGTGCCAGATCGCGCCCCCGGTCAGGTAGCCGCCGATCGGCACCCGGATCACGGTGGGGCACGTGAACGTGCCGTTCGAGCGCCACCGGATCGTCGCCGCCTCCGACTTCAGTTGCGTCATCGCCGGCCAGATGTAGTCGAAGAACTGGATCTCGGGGCTCGGGCGCAGCCCCCGGATCGCCTGCCCGACGGCGCGCCCGACGATGTTGGCCTCGGCCAGTGGAGTGTTGAAGCAGCGGCCCTCGCCGAACTCGCGCTGCAATCCGAAGGTGACGCCGAACACGCCGCCTTTCCCGGGAACCTCGTCGAGGACGTGGGGATCGGCGTCGGCGACGTCCTCGCCGAACACGCGGATCCGCTCGTCGCGCGCCATCTCCTCGTGCAACGTCTGTCGGATTGCCTCACCGAACGCGACCGCGTCGTCGTCGCCCGTCGACGCGGGCGGGTCGGTTGGCAGTTCGGTGACCACCGGCGGGCCGAGGACCTGGTCGGTGACGGTGGCCGGGTCGGGCCGCCGGGCCTTGAGCGCCTCTTGCGCCGCCTCCGCCACCGTCGCCTTCGCCTCGGCGCGAATCTGCTCGGCTTCCTCCGGCGTGAGCGCGCCCTCGCGCACGAGCGTCTGCTCCAGCGTGAGGATGGGGTCGTGCTCGGCCTCGTCGAGCAGCTCGTCGGCGGGGCGGTACTTCTTCTGGTCGTCCGACAGCGAGTGCGAGTACGGCCGGGTGACGAGGGCGTGGATCAGGCCCGGGCCCTGCCCGGCCCGCACCCGCTGGATCGCCTCGGCGCCGCGGCGCCGGGTCTCGAAGTAGTCGCGCCCGTCGAACTTGGTGACGTGGAGGCCGCGGATCCCCATCACCATCTCGGAGATCGGCGCCGGCGCCTGGTCGCCCGCTCGCACCGAGATCGCGTAGCCGTTGTCGGCGACGACGAAGAGCACGGGCAGGCCGAGGCGGGCGGCGGTGCTCACGCTCTCCCAGAACTCGCCCTCGGAGCACGCGCCCTCGCCCAGCGACACATAGGTGACCTCGTCACCGTGGGCGGAGCAGCCGGGAAGGTCGCGGCGGGCGATGTAGCGCGCCGCTTCGGCGCACCCGACCGCGGGCAGGCACTGGCTGCCGGTCGGGCTGCTCTGCGTGACGACGTGGCGGGCGCGGTCGCCCCAGTGGCACGGCATCTGTCGACCCGCCGACGCGGGGTCGTCGGCCGACCCCACCGCCTGGAGCAGGATGTCGAGCGGGGTGACGCCGAGGCCGAGCATCAGGGCGCGGTCGCGGTAGTAGGGGAAGAACCAGTCGTACCCGGCGCGCAGCGAGCGGGCCAGGCCGAGGAGCAGCGCCTCGTGCCCCGCGCCCGAGATCTGGAAGAACACCTGACTCTGCTGCCGCAGCGTGATCTCGCGGTCGTCGAGCGCGCGGGAGATGCAGGCCAGGCGGAAGTCGGTGACGGCCTCGTCGAGCGCGAACCCGTTGTGTCCGTTGTGCCCGGTGCGCCGTTCCCGGAGCTTCATGCCCTCCACCGTCTGGTGTCGTCGCGTCTGGTGTCGTCGCCCGCCGCTCGGAGGATACCGTCGCCAGTGTGACGGAGGACGCAACCCGGGTACTGCCGTGGCGCGAGCGTCCTCCCCGGCTCACCCGCGAGCACGTGCTGGAGATCGTGACTGCTCGAAACGCACGGCCAGGCTCTGAGGGGGCGAGTGAGAGCACCGGGGAGGAGGAGATCGTCCCCTTCTCTCCGGTGCGGAAGCGCATCGCCGAGCACATGGTGGGTTCGCTGGCCACCGCGCCCCACGCCGGCATCGTCGTGGAGGTCGACTTCGAAGCGGTGGGACGGACCCGGCGGGCGCACTCCGGTCTCTCCTACCTCCCGTTCGTCGCCCGAGCGGTCGTCGATGCGGTCGCCGACTTTCCCCGCGTCAACGCGTCGGTCGGCGACGACGAGCTCGTCGTCCATCCCGACGTGCACCTCGGGATCGCGGTCGACCTCGACTTCCAGGGGTTGATCGTGCCCGTCGTGCACGACGCCGGCACCAAGCGACTCGAGGCGATCGCGGCGGAGATCACCGATCTCGCCGACCGGGCGCGGCACCGTCGCCTCTCGCCCGACGACGTGGGGGGCGGGACGTTCACGATCACCAACCCCGGCCCGTACGGCACCGCCATCTCGGTCCCGGTGATCAACCAGCCCGAGGTGGCGATCCTCGCCACCGACCGGGTGGCGTTGCGGCCGGTGGTCGTCGAGGACGAGGACGGCGCGAGCATGGCGGTGCACCCGATCGGGCGGCTCACGCTCAGCTTCGACCACCGGGCGTTCGATGGCGCGTACGCGGCCGCGTTCCTCGGGCGCGTCCGGGAGATCCTCGAGGCGCGCGACTGGGACACCGAGCTTTGAGCCGCCGATGACGCCTCGGGCCGCGATGGGCCTCCTCTTCTACCCCCGCGGTGGGTCCGCCCAGGTCGTGCGCTACCTCGCGGCCGCCCTCCCGCACGCCGGCTGGCAGGCGTCGGTGTACTGCGGCTCGCTGGGACCGCCGGGCGCGGAGTCGAACGCGGCCACCTTCTTCTCCGGGCTCGACGTGCACGCCCTCGACTACGGGCCCGCCATCGCCGCCTTCGAGCGCGGCGACGATCCCCTGCTCGCCGACCCGCCGCTGCACCCGTCGTACGAGGAGCGGGCGGGCGCCCCCGACCCGATACTCGCCGCGGTCGACCCTGCCCGCCTCGACCGCCAGGTGGAGGCGTGG